>DAFR01000128.1 GCA_002497965.1 Methanomicrobiaceae archaeon UBA436
GAGGCGCACTGCATATCGATGTGGGGGCACCAGTTCCGTCCGGAGTACCGGGCGCTTGCCGTCCTCAAGGAGCGTTTCCCCCGCGTGCCGGTGGTCGCCCTGACGGCGACCGCAACGCCGGATGTCCGCCAGGATATCGTGCGCCAGCTAAGGCTGGCGGACCCCGCTGTCTATGTCGGGAGTTTTAACCGCGAGAACCTCCGTTACGTTGTCACCCCGAAGGGCGGGGATGCTTACAGACGGCTCCGCGACTACCTGCTTATGCGTCGGGGCGAGGCCGGGATCGTATACCTGGCAACCCGCGAGGGGGCGCGGGAACTCGCGGCCAGCCTCCGTGCCGACGGTATCCCGGCGGAACCGTATCACGCCGGGATGACAGCGTCCGCCCGTGCGAAGACGCATGACCGGTTCATCGGCGGGGAGGCGGTGGTCGTCTGCGCGACAAGCGCGTTTGGCATGGGCATAGACAGACCGGATGTGCGGTTTGTCGTCCACTGCGATATGCCGGAGACGCTTGAGGCCTACTACCAGGAGAGCGGCCGGGCCGGGAGGGACGGTAAGCCGGCTGACTGCATCCTCTTCTACGACGAAGGGGAGGCACGCCGCCTCAGGTCGCTCGTCGACCGCAACCTGGCTTCTGACTTCCAGCGCGAGGTCGCACGTTCTAAGCTGCAGAGCATGGTGGATTACTGCACCAGCACGGTCTGCCGGAGGAAAGTTATCCTGGACTACTTTGGTGAGCGGTTCGATGCGCCCTGCGGAGGCTGCGACATCTGCGCTCCGACCGGTGATCGTTGTTTCACGCAATAACCTGTCAAACCGGCTCCATCAGGCTGCGCCCGGGTTCTGATGATCCCGCAAGACCTCTGCAGGGACGGATTCCGGGGAGCGTCCATCGCCGCAGCAGATACTTCATAGATGCGGTGCCCCGCGGGGTGGGGGTGTCCCGGCGAAGGCATATACCGTTTCCAGAGACTGCAAGAGATGAGGGGTCGGGTGATATGCGACGCCCCCCGGTAGGAAACACCTTTTTAAGGGTTGGGATGAAGAGATATCTCCGGAGAGATCATGAAGAAGCTGACCCGTTCAAAGACCAACCGGTGGATCGCCGGGGTATGTGGCGGCGTTGGAGAATACCTGGATATTGACCCGAACATCATCCGGGCGGTCTACATAATCTTCACCGTGCTCACCAGGTTTGTTGTGGGGCTTATCATCTACATCCTGCTCTGGATAATCATCCCTGAGGGCGCAGAGGCGAGTCCGGTGGTGGAAGCGCCTCCGGTTGATGTATAGGAAGAGAGATCCTTAAGAACCGGCCGCAAGGTTATTGGGGAGGTGGTGACGCAACCATACTTTCATGGAGCAGAGGACTGGATGCCTGATCTGCGGTCTGGCAATCGTATACAGCGAAGAGGCACGCGATCTTGCGTGCGCCATCTGCGGCGAAGTTGTGAGCACCACCGCCGCCTGCGAGGCCGGGCACTTTGTATGCGACCGCTGTCACGGCCTTGAAGCGGTTGACCTGATCGAG
Source organism: Methanomicrobiaceae archaeon UBA436 (assembly GCA_002497965.1). GTDB lineage: Archaea > Halobacteriota > Methanomicrobia > Methanomicrobiales > Methanoculleaceae > Methanoculleus > Methanoculleus receptaculi. The sequence goes on from DAFR01000128.1 coordinate 1,535, forward strand.
CAGTTCTGTATCACAACCGAACTTGACGACCCGATTGCCATCGCCTGTATACTGATGCGGAACCCGGCGGTAAGGATGCACGGCCCGGAGCACCATTTTCTCGTGCCAGCGTCTCTCATCACCGCTTACTGCAACCACCGCGGTGAACCCGGGCGGAAGGGCGAACTCCTCGCCCGCGCCCGCGAGAGAGCCAGCAGGGTTCCCGGGGGTTTCTGTGGAACCCACGGCACCTGCGGTGCAGCGATCGGGACGGGCATATTTGTCAGCCTGATCACCGGGTCAACCCCGTTGAAGAGGCAGGAGTGGTCGCTATCAAACCAGATGACAGCCCGCAGCCTGATGGCGATCGCCCGGCACGGCGGGCCCAGATGCTGCAAACGCAACTCATGGCTTGCGATCCGCACCGCGGTCACATTCCTTGAGGAACGTTTCAGTGTAAGCCTCCCGGTGGAGGGGGCGGTGCGCTGCGGGTTCAGCGATATCAACCGTGAGTGCCTGCTCAAGGAGTGCCCCTTCTACGCCGGTTAGGCGGAAGGAGAGGGAGGCGGCCAGGAGTGGCAAGGTATCCGCACCTGCAGGGGATCGATTGTTTTTGTGATCGCGCAGATCAGCGGGGATTATTAACCCGGCGGCGGCACACTAATTAGAGATGTTCCTCGCCTGCCACCTGTTTTTCGGCCTCGTGCTGGGTCTCGCGCTTGCCGGTCGCACGGGCGAGCGGAGACTCATCGGTTTCTCTGCTATCGGGGCGATAATCCCTGATCTTCTCGATAAGCCGGTCGGTCACATACTCTTTGCGGAGACCCTTGACTCCGGGCGTCTCTTTGGACACGGGCTGCTCTTCGTTGGCATCCTGCTCGCGGCAGGGATCATAAGTTACCGAAGACGGGATTCGTTTGCGATCCTGGCGGTTGCGGCAGGCGTGTTCTCGCACCAGATCCTGGATGCTATGTGGGCGATGCCCGTCACCTGGTATTTCCCGCTGCTTGGGCCCTACGAGCCCCAGGAATACATAAACTACTTTGGCGGCTCTCTCCTGGCAGAGGTCTCCTCGCTCTCGGAATGGATATTCCTGGCAGCATCGGCAGGTATAGCCCTTGCAGTCTCCAGAGGTCTCTCCGCTGCAATCATCCGCGTATCCGCCGTGATTCTTGGACTCCTTGCCATCCTCTCAATCGCTCTCTTTGCCGCAGGCAGCCCCGAGAGCGTCCTGATGGTCGGGGCGGGGTCTGTGGACTACCTGCTGCTTGCGGTGGTGGCGGCAGCCGGGGTGATAGTGGTCTCCCGGCTCCATCGTGGTGGCCTCATTCAAGACGGGTCAGCGGGGTGATGCTGCCCGGCACGGTCCGCTCTACCCGGAGCGCCACCCTCCCTGCCGGTTTGATCTCAATGGAAAACGTTCGAGAGGGTCTGCAGTCCTGGCGGTTCATAGGTGTTATGTAGAGAATGTAGCGCTCTCCAGGCTCCAGGAGATGGTCATCGTCGCTGTTGATCCGTTCTCCGACGCTCCAGTGCCCATCTTCCGGGAAAACACCGATCAGGGGTTCGTTCCTGTAGACCTCCTCCAGGTGCGCAGAACCCACAAGGCGGATCGAGACCGTATTGATATCGATCGGTTCCGAACCTGCGGTGAGACCTATGGGGATGACGAGGGTATCGATCCTATCTGGACTGTTGCTGATACCGTGGATGGAAGTTGTCACAATGAGGCCTGACCCCGCCTGCCGGACGCTCTGGTGGACGAGAGACTGGCTCTCCCCGGCAAAGGTGAGACCTGTTCCAAGGACAACATGAGCAAAGGTTGCTGCAACGACGACAAACGCCATGAGCACTATGGCAGCCTCAAGCCCTGTGAATCCAGCCTCAGAATAGTTCGAGGAAGGCATTCTTGTCAGCACCCCCTGGAACTCTCCGGGTCAGCGAAATGGTCGCTCCATCTGCGGCGGTTATCTCGATGCTGAACGTATCGCCGCGGCCGATGGCCGCATCGGCCGCGTTCAGTCTCACCGCGATAACCTCTCCAGCCTCAAGAAGGTCTCCATCGTCTCTCCGGTAGCGCCAGGTTACGGCCGCGCGGGGATCACCGGGAGGAATCGCGACCACGGTCTCCTCTGTGGCGATGGTGTATCTCAGTCTCTCTGGATCGATTGCGGCGATATCGGTCATGGTCTCAAGATCGAACTCAACAAACCTGACATAGCCCCGATCATTGTCCAGTTTGACGATGACAGAGTCTCCCGTGCGCAGGCCCGAGGCGGCCTCACCGAGAGCGGCATACATTGTCTGCTGGCTCTTCTGCGATGTGGCCATGCCCGCCCCGAGAACGACGTATGCAAAAACAGATGCGACGACGACGATGGCGATCAGAACGATTGCCGCTTCCAGTCCGGTAAACGCCCGATCGTCCCGCTCTCCCTGGCACATAGATAAAAAAAATCTTGCGCTCAATTCGATAAAAGACTGCTGATATGAACTGGCCCCAAGGGCTGTGATGAATTCCAGGGAACCCTGCCCTGGAGCCAGGGGGTGCCTCTTCAGTTCAATTTTTCCCCATAGAATCGTTCT
>DAFR01000067.1:0-1125 GCA_002497965.1 Methanomicrobiaceae archaeon UBA436
CACCCGAAAGATCGAGTCGCATCGGGAAGAGATGGAGCGCGAAGAGGGCCGCGAAGAGTAGGCCTATGAACAGGATCTCAATCTACCTCATTTTTGTGGCTATATGGGTGGCTGCCTCCGCTGCAGTTGCCGCGTTTCCGGAAATCCTTGCGCCTGTTGCCGGGGTGCTCAATGCCCCCCTGCAGGAAACGATTGCAGTCTTCCTCTCCTTGATGCTCGTGCTGACCATCATCTTCCTTCTGCTCATAGGCCTGGAAGCCGGGCGGTCGGTGGCAGAACATCTCCGGTAGTCACCTCTTTTGGTGCATCCTTTCTGTTATCGTGACGAAGTCGCGAGGATGCCGCTTACGGCTCGTGCTCTGGAGAGGCTATACGTTTCTGTCGCCTCAACTCCCTGCTGCAATTTGCCTGATCTGAGGAATTGACGCTTCCGGTCTCGGGCGACTGAAGGCCCCGGAATACTTTCAGAACCAATAAATTTGAAAACTCTGCAGAGAGAGTTTATTATTGTGATGTGTTTACCTCTCTGAAGAATGGCCATGGGGCAGATACCCTTTTGAGGCGTGATAAACTGACGTGGGATGTTATCGTTGTGGGTGCAGGGCCCGCCGGGAGCGCTGCAGCACGGGCCTGTGCTGAGGAAGGGCTCTCGACGCTCTGCATCGAGGAGCACGGGACAATTGGCCATCCCGTCCAGTGCGCCGGGCTCCTTTCCACCTCTGCGTTTGCGGAGTGCGGTGTATCGAGACGCTCCATCTTAAACGAGGTGAGCGGCGCCCGGATGTTCTCTGGCCTCGGGGGGGAACTCCTCTTTGATGCAGGTGCCACAAAGGCCTTTGTCGTTGATCGCGGTCTGCTCGACCGCGGGATGGCCGAAAAAGCGGCGGACGCCGGGGCGGAGTTCCGGTTGAAGACCAGCGCGGCCGGTATCCGGGGCACCGCTCTCCTGACCCGCGGCGTTCGCGGCCGCGAGGAGGTCTCGTACCGTCTCCTGATCGCCGCCGACGGCCCGCGGAGTTCCATCGCTCGAATGCTCGGGTTCCAGCGGCCGCAGGTCTACCTTGCCGGGATCCAGGCCGAGGTCCCCTGCTCCATCAACCCGCGTTGCGTTGAGTTGCACCCCAA
>DAFR01000067.1:1203-4391 GCA_002497965.1 Methanomicrobiaceae archaeon UBA436
CAGGTACGGGGGGAGCGTGCTCCACCTTGTGACCGGGGTCATCCCCCTCGGGGTCATGCCGCAGACCTGCGGTCACCGGACACTCATCGTCGGCGACGCGGCCGGGTTTGCTAAACCCACCTCCGGCGGCGGGGTCTACACTGGCGTTCGTTCCGCAAAGCACGCGGCCGCCGTTGCGGCGGCATGCTGCTCGGCGGGGGCGTTTGATGATGAGCATCTCCGTGAGTATGAGCGCCGATGGAGGGAAGATTTCGGGAGGGAACTCGATATAGGGATGAAAGCGCTCAGGCTGCGCCAGCGTATGACGCCCGAAGAGATCGATCGCCTATGCCGTGCTCTCGACAACCCGGACGTCATCAGGACGATTGTGGAGCACGGTGACATCGACCGGCCGGGCAGCCTGCTTCGCAAACTTGCCTTAAAACCGGCAGTGGTCAGGGCTATGGGTATACTTTTCGCATCGGAAGTACGCCGGATTATTACCGGTTGAGGTAACCATATTGTTTAGTAATACATTTATACTAAAAAGTGCTACAATCGCATCAGATGCGTTATGCATATCCCTGATGCTTTCATACCTATCGGGCAGGCCCTGGTCTACTGGGTAATAGCCCTGATCTTTGTTGCCCTCGCTCTCCGCTGGGCGCGGCGGTCGATGGGAGAGGAGAAGGTGCCACTCGTCGCCGTGCTCGCCGCCGGCATCTTTGCCATTCAGGCATTGAACGTCCCCATCCCCGGCGGGATGAGCGGGCATATGGTCGGTGCGGCACTTGCGGCAATCGTCCTCGGTTCGCCGTATGCGGGTGTCTTCGTCCTGACACTGGTACTCCTGGTTCAGGGGGTCATCTTCGGCGACGGCGGTATCACCGTGATGGGTGCGAACATCATCAACATGGGTGTGATCGGCGGGTTCATCGGCTACTACGGTTACACCGCGGTCAGGAGGCTGATCTCGAACGCCTACGCTGCGGCATTCATCGCAGGCTGGGCGTCGCTCTTTATCTCTGCAATCCTCAGTGGGGTTGAACTTGCAATCGCCGGCACGTTCCCTCTCACAATCGGGCTTATCGTGATGGGCGCCTACCACGCCATCATCGGTATCGTCGAAGGGGGCATCACCGCGATAGCGCTCTACCTGATAGCATCGGCGCGACCGGACATCCTTGAACACCCTCTGGGGGTGGGTGCGTAATGGAGGCAAAACGGTTTGTCATAATCGGCATCGCGGTTGCTCTGGTGATCGCAATCGCTGCGCCCTTCCTCGCGTCGAGCAACCCTGATGGGCTTGAGAGCGCGTTCTTCAGCATATACGGTGCGAAGCCCTTCATGGGCAGCGACCTTGACGAAGAGGCTGCCGCCGCTGCAGAGGAAGAGGTGGTGGCGGTGACAGGAAACGACTTCTCGCATCAACCCCTGATGCTGGATTACAGCATACCCGGGATGGGTAAGGCGGGGGAGGTGCTTGCGATCGTGATCGGGACGCTGCTCATGCTGGGACTGGTGTTTGCGGTTGCGAAGGTCTCTGCCCGGCCAGACAATTAGATACCTCAAAAACTCCCAACCTTTTGTTGCTATGCACCTGATCGAGACCCGTGAACTCACCCACGTCTACCGCGGCAGCGTCCGCGCCCTGGAGAGCGTGAACTTTATTGCAGAGCGAAAGGCGCGAATCGCTGTCATCGGGCCAAACGGTGCCGGGAAGAGCACGCTCTTCAAGCACTTTAACGGCATCCTCAAACCAACCTCCGGCGGGGTGCTGGTCAGGGGTGAGCCCATCACAAAGGATAATCTCCGTGAGGTGCGCAAGTTTGTCGGGATCGTCTTCCAGAACCCGGACGACCAGATCATATCCCCCACCGTGGAGCAGGACATAGCATTCGGCCCGATCAACCTGGGTCTCGATGAGGAGACGGTTGCCCACCGTGTCGAGGAGGCGCTGCGTCTGCTCGGGATCGAGGACCTCCGCGAGCGCGCGCCGCACCACCTCTCCGGCGGCGAGAAGAAACGTGTCGCCATAGCCGGCATCCTGGCGATGGAGCCGCAGGTGCTGGTGCTCGACGAACCGACCGCGGGGCTTGACCCCCAGGGCGTCGATGACCTTGTGGCGTTCATCAACCGGCTGCCCGAGGATTACGGTATGACCGTGATCTTCTCGACCCACCATCTCGACCTGGTGGCGGAGATGGCGGACTTCATCTATGTGATGGATCGGGGAAAGATCATGGGCTCCGGGACGGTGGAGGAGGTCTTTGCCAGACCGGAACTTCTCACCCGGGCGAAACTCGATGTGCCGCCCATACCGAGGCTGATCCGGTCGCTCCAGGAGAACGGTGTGGAGATCGAGATGGCCTACACCTACAAGGATGCCGAGAAGGCGTTCCTTGATGCCTACATGCGAGAGAGATGATCGACGATCTGTACTCCATCGAGAGGTCAGCTTACGGAAAAAGCGTCATCCACCGACTGGATGCAAGGATAAAACTCCTATTGGCCCTTGCTGCCATCGTGGCCATCGTGGCGCTGCCGTACTCTACGAAGGTCTACACCCTGGGTGCCGCTTTCCTGGCTCTCTTTCTCCTTCTCTGGGCGGCATCACGCCTCTCTCCGCTGGTCTACCTCCGGAGGCTTGCTCTCCTCATGCCGTTCGGGATATTCCTGGTGGGGTTCCAGGCCTTTGTGAAGAACCCCTATTACGATACGTTTCATACGGTTGCAACCCTGCCATTCGGGCTCGAGATCTACGCGGAGTCGCTGGAGTTTGCGTCGATCCTGTTTGTGAAGTTCATTGTCAGCATATCGTTCATCATCCTGCTCTCATCGACAACCAGGATGCAGGATATGATCGAGGCGGCAGGGAGGCTCGGTCTGCCGCGAGAGTTCACCCTCACACTCGGGATGATGGTCCGCTACATCTTTGTCTTTGCCGAGATGTTCGGGAGGATACGGACGGCGATGTCGACCAGGTGTTTCGATCCCCTCGACCGCAGCCTTCCGTATCGCTATAGGCTGCACCAGGTCGGCTACACCGTGGGAACGATGTTTATACGTTCATACGAGCAGGGGGAGCGCACCTATACAAGCATGCTCTGCCGGGGCTACGGGGGAAAGGCCGGCCTCTATATACGCAAAAAACCCCTCAATACCGGGGAAATGGTCTTTGCAGCCGCCACACTAAGTTTTATCGTGCT
>DAFR01000067.1:4496-4635 GCA_002497965.1 Methanomicrobiaceae archaeon UBA436
CGGGGGTCTGGCTGGCGGGGGGAGAGAAGCTCCACCATCAAAAGCAGTGGCCGGGAAGATGAACTGATGGCTATTCAGTGGCGGTCTGGATATTCCGGGTTTTCATAGTGGGCCGCGTGATCCCTGGCGCCTACTCCTC
>DAFR01000042.1 GCA_002497965.1 Methanomicrobiaceae archaeon UBA436
CTAGCAGTGTGGATTCTGATAACTATTTACGATTCTGCCGCGGGGTGGCGTGGTCTATCTGAGGCCATCGATCCAATACGCACCCCGTTTGACAAATCTCTTCCAGAACGGATTCCAAAGGGCTGACATCACCGTGCACCTCCTCCCCATCCGAGTCCGGTGTGGGCGCGGGAATACCTGGCCGGGTGTTTAGCCAGGTTGCGGCGGGCCGGGAAGACCCCGGACCTCCGGGCAGCGTAAAATCACGTTCCCGGGGTATGGTTTGCGGGGGGGTGACCCGATACCCTGTGGTTCTGTTGGTTTTTCGCCGGATGGTGGTCTGGACACACGCAAACCCGCTACTCGTATCAGAACCATTATACTCGGTCGCCCCGGCAGAGGGCGAACTGGCGCGTGAAGGATGCAACCGGCCACGGTCATGCAGGTCAGAGAACCCGGGCAGAAGAGCGTCTCGATCGGATATCTTCTGCGGTACTCCCCTTGAAATTGTTCGAGAATGGCCTCTGGAACCTCTGCCGAGACCGCCATGCGACCGCCCTGTCTGGCGGGGCATGAAGAATCATTCGATACGCTCACAAAAACGTGACCCACACCGGGGAGGCTTCCCGTTCGGCCGCCTTCAATTCAGCAGGAATAAAACTATATCACCCATCCTGACGAACATTTCACCTGCAATCATCACCCGGCCGGAGGGATCGCGACGAGGTTCAGGGTCACCCGCCGTTTTGCAGAAGAAAGCGCCGATGCACCTGCCGTAGTGGAGATCGAGATGGAGCAGGCAGATGTCCCTTCCGCAGAGGAGATACTGACATTCGCATCCATCCACGGTAACTTTGTCTCCATCGCAGACCGCATCTTCCGCCGGTTTGAGATCATCATCCCCCTGGATAGCCGCCTGGATATCCTCAAAGATGCGCTTCTCCAGATCGTCCACCTTGACGGCGAGGACTCCGCAAAGATCGGGCTGAAGGTCTACGAGGTCGAGGATCTCGTCGACTCGCTCGCAGCGATGCAGCAGAAGGCTCTGGAAGTTAGGTTATAGCCAGGTTCGAATCTGGTGCGATATTTTTTGCAATGGAAAGGATTTTGCAGGTATTCGATCTCAGATCGAAGAATCCCGTATGAGGCGATCAGATCAACGACTCCGTGATATAAAATCTCCACATTTTCGCGATAATATGTGCAGAGCCCATCAAGCCGCACGCCGAAACGTCTTCTGCGGCTAACCACCCCTGCCGGGCGGGCAGTGCGAGGGCGATAGCCCTGGATATCATGCATGGGGACGAGACAAGATTTCGGCAGGGTTTCACATCGACGGCAGAGAGAGGATCTCGCCCCTGGAACTGTATGGAGTGGGACGGCACGTCCCCATCCCCTCTCTCCTGCGTTTCACCGTAGACATCTTTCCAGGCGAGGCGGCCAAGTGTCTGGCAATTGTCCCATGGAAACCCGTGCCATGCAAGGTAACGGGCTATTGAGGGGGGTTTGCCGATAATCGAAGTCCTGTCCTCCTCCCCGGACACCGCATCGATGGAGAATCGCCACTCACTGCCAGCACCCTGCAGCGAGGAAAGCATGAAAATCTTACGGGGCTGTCTTGGCGGCCTTGCATAAAATGCGCCTCCTCCCCGGCAATCCAGGCAACCCCCTCTCTGGCCGCGGGCTTACGAGATCCGAACCCGCTCACCTTTTAGTCAGAGGCGAGAGAAACCTGTAGTTGATCTGAGTGGAGAAGGGGAGAGAGAGGTGGATGAGCCCGGCGGACTGGCCATAAACAGAATCCATATCATGGACTGCATCGAGGGCATGCGGCGCCTTCCTGCAGGCTCTGTCGATGTCATAGTCACATCGCCGCCCTACAACATCGGGAAGAACTACAACTCGTATCATGACCGAAAACCGCGCCAGGACTACCTCGACTGGATGGGAGATGTTGCCGCCGAAGCGGCGCGCGTCCTTGCCGACGACGGTTCGTTCTTCCTCAACGTCGGCGGTAAACCCACGGACCCCTGGATACCGTTCGACGTCGTCCAGAGGTTCCGGCCGCACTTTCTGCTCCAGAACGTCATCCACTGGATCAAGTCGATCGCGATCGAGAAGGAGGATGTGGGCGATTACGACAGGATCACCGGGGACATCGCCGTCGGCCACTACCAGCCGGTGAACAGTCCGCACTACCTGAGTCAGTGCCACGAGCACATCTTTCATCTAACAAAGAATGGCGATGTGAAGATCGACAAACTGGCTATCGGCGTGGCTTACCAGGACAAGAGCAACATCGGCCGCTGGAAGGCAGCGAAACGCGACCTCCGCGACCGGGGGAACACCTGGTTCATCCCGTATCCGACCATCCGTTCTTCACTCCCCCACCCCACAACCTTCCCGGTAAAACTACCGGAGATGTGCATCCGGCTCCATGGCTGCCGGCCGGGGCTGATCGTCCTGGACCCCTTCATGGGGATCGGCAGCACGGCGGTTGCAGCGATCTCGCTTGGCGTGGATTACATAGGGTTTGAGATCGACCCGGCATACCACGAGATCGCAGAGACCAGGATCGAAGAAGAGTGCCGCAGGAGAGGAGAACCCGGAAACGCCCCATGAACGCCATTATCCCCTTTGCCCTCGCCTTTGTTCTGATAACCATTGCATCCCTCAGGTACCGCCTCCCGCCGTTTCTCTCCCTCGTCGGGACATCCATCGTATTTGGTCTCCTTGCCGGTCTGCCGGCGGAGATGGTCATTACGTCCATCACGGGCGGGGCCGGCAGGATATTTGCAACCCTTGGCGTGGTCATATTCTCCGGTGTCGGTATAGCGCAGGTCCTCCGCGAGAGCGGCCGCATAGAAGAGATAGTCGCCGATATCCGCGGCGCGGTTCGGCGGCCGCTTGCCACGGCAGGAACGGCCGGCTACCTCCTCTCAGTGCCGCTGATGTGCGGCATAACCTCGTTTCTCATCCTTGCCCCAATCATATCACACCTCCAAACCGACGGGGAGGCCTCAAAGGCCCTCCTCTACTGCGCTGGCATCGCCGGGATGATCTCCTACGTCCTCCTCTACCCCGCCCCCGTGGTATACTCCATGATGGCCACGCCAGGGCTCTTCTCCGGCAATCCCTGGAAGTTCAACCTTCTTGCCATCCCCGTCTCCCTCATCATCCTCGCCGGTCTCTTTGTTGTCCTGCGGTCCCGGGGAATTCCTCCACCGGCGCCGCCCGAGACAACTACGACCGGCTGGCACCCTCGCGCCTGGCTGCCGTTCCTGGTCATACTGGCCGCGCTTGCATGTGGCACACTCATCCCCTCGCTCCACGCTCTAGCAAATGTCAACCTGGCTCTCCTTGCCGGCCTATTTGCCGCCCTCCTCAGCGTTCCCGGTGATGTCAGGGAGCGGGCGCTTGCACGGGGGACAAAGAACGCCGGGATCATCATCTTTGACCTCGCCGGTGCCGGGGCGTTCGGCGGCGTCATCGCCGCAAGCGCATTCTCAGCAGACGTTACAGCGCTTGTCACGGGTTATCTCCCCATAACCCTCCTCCCCTTCGTCATCGCCGCCCTGGTGCAGGCAGCGCAGGGTTCAAGGGTGGTCACCGCCACCGTCACCGCGACCATCCTTGCCACCATCCCGGCCGTCCAGGTGATCAACCCGTTTGCCCTGGTGCTCATGGTCTCCGCGGGCGCGTTTATGTTCTCCTACGCCAGCGATCCCTTCTTCTGGCTGCTAAAGCAAACGACGGGCGACGATTTCACGGCGGTTGTACGAAACTACACCCTCCCGCTATCGGTAGCCGGGGTGGTCACGCTCGCGGCAGCGCTGTTGATCCAGGCACTATAACCCAACCGCCGCGCGGCGGTTTTCCGAGAACTGAGTGCCGGAGATATGATCGTTTCATCAGGTTGTCTCGCTCTCGCAGCCCGGCAGGGTTTCCAGATCCGCAATTGAGGTGAGTCAACGCGAGGTACACCCTCCGGGAAGCACCTTGGAGACAGAGAGCAGGGGATTGCGTATCCTCCAGTCCATCCCGGTAGAGGAGGCATCGCCGGAGGTGCCTGACATCCACCCCCGCGCGTCACTCCGGTTCAGGAGGTGCTGATACCCGTTTTCCAGAGCATATAGTGGCAAACAGAGAACGAAAGCCGTTTTACCGTGCGTCCATTTCCCGTCATGGTCTCCTGAATGAAGGAGGGCAGATCTGCGCGCCTGCTTCTGCATACTTCTTCAAAACCTCTCTGGAATCATCTGCAGTCCACGCCGGTTAGAAACAACGACCAGAACATCGGATATCGATCTTTCATGTTTAACTATGGTAATTAACATGAGACAGAGATAACCATCTCAATTCAGCGCCGATTCTGATAACACCCCTCAAGTGAGGCAATCATTTCGAAATGTATTAATAGCATCCTCTAATTACTGATCAATTAGACCTATCCATTTGAATTACCTGATGGCATAGGTAGGACGTTTCAGAGAGGTGTATGAAGAATGGTGTTCCATCCTCCAGTTGCTATCGTAGCAAAAGCGGGTGATACCGGGAAGTATAAGGTTGGGCTGCCCGCCTGGAACATGATCCTGCGTGGTATCATGTCAGGGGCTTACATCGCTATGGGTGGTGCCCTGGCGACAGTCTGTTCGACCGGTGTTCAGGCAACCGACGTTGCAATGCGGGTTGGTACTGCAAGTCCCGGTTTCGCTCAGTTTATGCTGGGTGCAGTCTTCCCTGTAGGGCTTATCATCACGGTCATGACCGGTGCGGAACTCTTCACCGGTGACGCGATGCTCGCCCCCATGGCAGCGTTTATCCACAAGGTCAGCTGGGCAAGTGTGCTTAAACTCTGGCTCTGGGTGTATATTGGCAACCTGATCGGATCGATTATCTTTGCGTATATTGCAGCATACGGTCCGTTCGTCTCTTTCGATGCCATGGGAGCCGCAACGCTCACGCCATTTGGTTTAAGAGCAATTGCCATAGCGACAGCAAAGACCAATTACCTCGGCGGCATGGCGCTATGGTCATGCTTCGTCAAAGGGATTGGTTGTAACTGGCTCGTCAACCTGGCCATCCTGCTGGGTATATGCGCCGACGATGCGATCGGCAAGATCGTTGGTATCTGGTTCCCGATCTTCGCCTTCGTTGCCAGCGGTTTCGAGCACAGTGTTGCTAACATGTACTTCATCCCGGCGGGTCTCTTCTGCACGGGTCTTGACCCCACAAAGGCTGTAGACACGCTCAACTGGGTGACCATGTGGACCAACAACGTGATTCCAGTCACGCTCGGCAACATAGTCGGTGGTCTGCTCTTCGTTGGTGTCCTCTACTGGGTCGCTTTCCGGAAGGAAATGGCAGCCCTTAAGTAGACATGAGTAGACCTGAGTAGACCTGAGTAAAGATGCAGATTGGAAACATCAAAGTGAGGGTGACGGCCATCACGGTGGCCGTCTTCCTCTTTTTTATTGCCCTGATTGCCGTGTATGTCTTCATAAGCGGGGATGTACGTGCGCTACTGTGGGCACTTCCGGCAGCGGTCATGCTGCTTCTCATCCCTATGGCGCTCAACTACATGAGCCAGAAGCAGTATGCATCCCTGGTACCGGTGTATGAAGTTGAGGCAAAAAATGCCCGTATCCGCGAGATCAATTTAAACAGACTCGGTGAACCGGTGCGCATAAAGGGCGTTGTCGAGCGGGTTTACTTCCAGTTCCTCAACCGGCCGCAGTACCTTGTAGCCGACCGGACAGGTGAGATATCGGTCAAGATGTTCACCTCACCGACGGAAGACATTCACGAAGGGGATCTGGTCGAGGTGCTCGGGACGGTCGTCAAACGCTACATCCTGGCGGGGGATGCAGTCATAAACTGCGTCTCAATAAGGAAAGTCAAGAAGAATCAGCAATCCTGATGTCATTCAATTCAGCGAAGGGGCTAAGGAAACAGGGTGATTTCCAGCCTCACTCACATTCAGCATTTTGATCCTAAAACGTCTTTTCAAGACCCTCGTCTATCGCCCGTGCCGCAGGTCTCCTGTTGAGTTCCTCGATATAGTCCTCGTAAAGATGGATCCTGGTGCTCACGGGGAAAGGTATCCCGATGGTGCTGATGACCGCTTCTCCCCTTTCAAGGGTCTGGATCTCGGTATCCATGTGGGAGAGGTCCTGTTTTGCACTGCCTGCTATGATCTCTCTATCGCCGCGATCGGAGAGGCCCATAACAACAAACGTGTTTATCTGCGCGAGGACGCGGGCATCGATGTTCTTTGGCTGCTGGGTGACCACACAGAGGCCCACGCCGAACTTCCGCCCCTCCATCGCCGCCTCCCGGAACGTCCTTGTGCTCCCGTAGCCTGAACCCAGCACCCGCTGCGCCTCCTCGATGGTTATCAGCACCTGTTCTGGCTCCTTCTCGCCACCGGTCTCCTCCTCCTGATGGCTCCGCATTATCCTGCGCGTTATGATCGAGAGGACAAAGAGCTCGCTCTGCTCGCTCATACCGGGTATGTCGATCAGGACAACCCTGTTCTCGTGGAGTTCTTTTAAGATATCGGGGATCGATGAACCCTGCTTTCTGAAGAAGCGCCGGTTCCGGTTCATCATACCCGCGATACGCCGCTGCATAACCGAGAGGGTGCTCAACGAGAAGTTCTTGAGGTCGCGTGCAATCCCGGCATGCGGCCCCCTGTACGTCCCGGCATCGAACGTCGCAAAATCGGTATTCAGGAAGAACTCGATCAGATCCGAACCCGGTCTGTCCGCGAGCATCTCCACAACCTCCCGCTGGGGCGTTGAGTGCTCGTAGAGCAGGAGCAGGTCCGGCGCGCTGAAATCGTCGTGGTCAAGGTAGAGCCGGTTTAGGTGGTACTTCTTTATGAAATCATCCCCTCTGGTGGAGAAGACCGCAAGCCCATCCCTGCCGGCCTGGTAGTGGAGGAGCCCCCGGGTAGCCTCGCCGCTCGAGGACCGGCCGCCCGCCACGTACTCCCCGTGCGGGTCGACTATCAGGAGCCCGAACCTGCGGGCGCGCATGCACGAGGCGCAGAAGACCTTCATGAAGTTGCTCTTCCCCATGCCGGTCGTTGCGAAGACGCCCATGTGCTGGCGCATCACCGGTGCGTGGAGCGCAACCCTGACATCTCTAAATTCGCCCTCACCGTTCTTCATCACCCCGACCTCGATATCCCCCATAACCTGTTGCAGGAACTCAAAATCGCGGGGCTCCGGCCGCTCCACGCGGGAGAACTTCGCCGGTATCGTCCTTGGTTTGCGGAACAGGCCGTCGTCTCCGACGTAGCCGAGCGGTGTCGCCTCGACCAGGATGAAGACATCCTCACCCATGCCGTAGAAATGCTCGGTATGGGGGCGTGTGTCCCATTTCGGGTCGGAGAAGTTGCAATCGTGGACAAGGTCGTTCACCTTTGCAAAGAAAGTCAGACGCTTGACGTCATCTGTGATCTTCAACACATCCCCGAGATAGAGCCTCTCATCATGCGGCACTGCAAACCGGTAACTGAGCACCCGATCTCCGATCAGCCGGTACTTCGAGGCGTCATCGCCGTCAATATCGATCAAACTCGTCATGGTAATCACCAAATATGCCGATGTAGTCGGCAAGGCTCATCCCGAGCATGTCCAGACCATGGATGATGTCCTGGCGGATCTGCTCGACCGCGTCCTGCGTTATCCTTGTTGTGAGATGGGCGTCGAGGAGGGGGTAGGGGTAGCCCGTCACCCTCCCGTCGTCGGAGTAGGCCGCAAGCCCGGAGAAGACCGCATCGACCATATCGGGGGTGTAGTGGCCCGGGATCTCAACCTTGAACGCCCGCGCTGCACGCGGGTGAAGCCGCGCAACGTACTGCTCCCCCCGCTGTTTCCAGGTCTGCGTCTCCTGGCGATCGATCAGGCCGCTCGCGCCGGAGACGGAGAGATACCAGGGTGCGGCAACGCCAACGCCGCGTGCAAGCCCTTCCGCCGCCGGGACGATCGGGTGCCCACCGCCCCAGGTCAGGGATGTCCGTTTTGTCACGGCGGCTATGAGAACCCCGCGCAGGTTGCAGAGGTTCAGGAGAGCCTCGATGACCTCGGCGTGGCTTGCGTGCCGGACCTGGAGCGTGCCGTCCAGGATGAGGAGGTCGCCGGTATCGAGTTCTGCGGCCATCTCCATCGCCGACCAGAGCTCCAGCGTGTCCCGGATGACAGCGGCGTTCCTGGCGGGGTCGTCGTGGTCAAGCCGCGCCCCCGGGCGGCGGCGGAAACAGTCGTAGAAGATCTCGTCGAAGTCCTCGTTCCCGGCGCCGGGGTTGACCGTGATGACGTGCAGCGGTGTTGTCCGGCGGTAGAGGCGCCTGCCGCGGGCAAAGGCGCTGACCGAGGCCCTGATGGCGGCGATGGCAAAACTCCCGGCGTCAAGGATGATGGCGTTGCTCCCGTCCACCGCACAGACAGCCCCTTCAAACCCGGGCTCGAAATGGGTGTAGGAGGCTGCATCAAACCCGCCTGCGGCTGCAAACCGCGTGGAAATGTCTGCCGGGGCGCACTCCCGGATCCTCGCCGCCACGCGCCGGATCGCCTGGCGGTAGGCTGTCTCTGCGTCCATCAGTCGACCACCCTGACCTGACTTATCTGGTCCGGGCCCATCTCGACGAGCAGCGCCGTCGAGAACTCGTCCTGGACCTCGCTTATATGGGATATGAGTATGATCTGTGGGAAATACGCCTCCTGCGTCCGGAGTGCCCGGAGGAGGTTTGCACGCCGCTCCTCGTCCTGGCTCCCGA
>DAFR01000125.1 GCA_002497965.1 Methanomicrobiaceae archaeon UBA436
GGTTTTCTGTGCTTTGGGAGGCAGTCACGGCAGTAGACTGGCCGACCCTCCGTGGGCTTGAAAGGTACTTCGCACTCTTTGCCGCAGTCGGAACAGACCGCTTTGTGAAACTCGCGAGGGCGATCCTGAAATGAACGGGGTCCTTTGCGGGGAGATCTCTCATCCATATACTTCAACCATGCAGATAATCTGCACACATTCAAACAACCTGCCTGCATATATAGATGCAGCCCGGAAGTCCATGGCACAACCCCCATGCGCTGACAGTGCATAACCGGGAGGAGCATTGCTAAGAACCCCCTTTTATGGGGTTGTTTTGCAGGAGAGATGGAACCATGGCACAACACTTTTATCGATACCATACGATCGAATGATCATCCAGATATGCAGACCACAACTGTTCTCTTTTGTAACCAGATGGGATACCGGTCCTATTCCGGAAATAAAGCCTGGAGGCGTTGACAGGCATGAACGGCGAGGCAAATGGCGATGAACCTCCCGATAGCAAACGGAGAGGAAAACACCGGGATAGAAGGTCACTAGGCCCGGTCCCGAATCTGGAGAAGTATGTAAAGCCCGACTGGTGGAGGGGTATCTTCAACAACCTCTACCTCAAGACTGATGGCGACGTTGTCGAAGATCCCAGGATCACCGCGAGTGAGATCGACAGGATCATCCGGATCCTGCACCTCCAGCCCGATGATAAGATCCTTGATCTCTGCTGCGGCCAGGGCAGACATACCCTGGAACTTGCGCGCAGGGGGTATAGCGCCGAAGGGCTCGACCGGTCGCACTACCTGATCCAGCGCGCGCGCTCGACCGCAAAGAAGGAAGGGCTTACGGTCAGGTTCCGGGAGGGAGATGCACGGAGGCTCCCATACCGCAACGACACCTACGACGTAGCCCTCGTCCTCGGGAACAGCTTTGGCTACTTCGATTCCGTTGAGGAGGATATGCAGATCCTCAACGAACTCCGGCGCGTTCTGAAGCCCTGGGGACGGCTGCTGCTGGATGTTGCCGACGGCAGCTACCTAAAAGCGCACTTCCAGCCGAGGTCGTGGGAGTGGATCGACACCGGGATGTTTGTCTGCCGCGAACGATCGCTCTCGCTGGATGAACAGCGCCTGATATCCCGCGAGGTTATCACCGACGTTGAGAAGGGTGTTGTGGCCGACCAGTTTTATGCTGAACGCCTATACACCCCCGATGCACTTCAGAGGCTCCTGGTACGGGCAGGCTTCACCGAGATCGCCTTCCACGAGATAGCCACCGAATCAGAGCGTAACCAGGATCTCGGCATGATGGAGCGCCGATACATCGTCACCGCTCAGATAAGGAAAGAATGGTCGACGACGAGGGCAAGAGGACAGGGGAGGACAAAACACATAGCGGTGCTGCTAGGCGACCCTGACAAACCCGATCCCCTGAAACCTTCCTGCGTCTTTGACGACGATGACATCTACACCATCGATCGCATGAAGGCAGCCCTCCGCGAACTGCCGGGGTACCGGTTTACCTACCTCTGCAAGCACGAGACGCTGATCCGGGATCTCCTGAGGCTGAAAGGACGGGTGGACTATGTCCTCAACCTCTGCGACGAGGGTTTCAACAACGACCCTGGGCGGGAACTCCACATACCGGCGCTTCTTGAGATGCTGGACATCCCCTACACAGGGGCCGGGCCGCAGTCGCTCGCGTTCTGTTACGATAAATCCCTCGTGCGCGGGATTGCAAAGGAGATGGGGATACCGGTGCCGGATGCATGCTTTATCGCACCGGGTGACCGCACCTACGAGGTCGGGGTGAAGTTCCCGGTGATCGTCAAGCCGAACACGGGCGACTCCTCGTATGGCATCACCGCTGCGAGCATCGCCCACACCATCGAGGAACTCTCCAATGTCATCAACTCCCTGCGAGCGACGCTCGGCTACGACCGCTCGCTCCTGGTCGAGGAGTTCCTTACCGGTAAGGATATAAGCGTCGGGATCATCGGGAACCCCCCGGGACCATGCACGGTGCTTCCAATAATCGAGGAGGACTACTCCGCGCTGCCACCCGACCTTCCCCGCATATGCGGCTACGAGGCAAAGTGGCTCCCGGACTCGCCCTACTGGAAGATCACATCGAAACCTGCGAATCTACCGGAGGGTACCGAGAAACTGATCGTGAGGTGCTGCATCTCACTCTTCGAACGTCTGGAGTGCCGCGATTACTGCCGGTTCGACTGGCGACTCGATGCTCAGGGCAACCCGAAACTCCTGGAGGTCAACCCGAACCCCGGCTGGTGCTGGGACGGTCACCTTGCAAAGATGGCGAAGTACGCGGGTCTCTCATACAGCGGGATGCTCGGCCGGATCCTGAAGGCTGCCGAGGAGCGGTTCGGGATGGAACCGGTGAACGGGGCACGGGAAGAAGAGAGGGCGGAACAGGTGTCGCTTGATGCCGGGGAGGCGGCCTGACATCAGGGAGACAGTCAAATCCATACCCCTGGGGTCTGCCCCGATTTTGATTAACCTATCCCGGGGCGGATTCCAGGGGGATGCGCATAGTCGCAGACCACCCCCTATCTGCATCGAGGTGTGGTCGGGATTTTGTGTGGGACGTTATTCCAGAGGGAGGAGCTGGTTTGAGAACCTCCACCTCCTGAGTGGCGGCAACCATCAGTATATAACTCCCGCCACAGAGATCATATCATATGGCTGACGAGTACCGGACCGCGACAGTCCAGGGCAGGGAGGTTCCTTACGACCCGGAGCAACTGCGTAAAATCAGTGAACATCCCTGTTATTCCGATAAAGCATGCCACGCCTTCGGGCGGTGCCACCTCCCCGTGGCTCCAAGATGCAACATCCAGTGCAACTACTGCGTGCGGGACTACGATTGCGTTAACGAGAGCCGACCGGGGGTGACGAGCCGTGTGCTCACCCCGGAGGAGGGGCTTGACCTGGTCAGAAAGGTCATCAGGGACTACACCTATGTCAAGGTGGTCGGCATCGCGGGACCTGGTGAACCTCTGGCAAACCCCGAGACGTTCGAGACTCTGCGGCTTGTCCACGAGGAGTTCCCGCACCTGATCATGTGCATCAGCACGAACGGGCTACTGCTCCCCGAGTCGATCGACGACCTGGAGAGATACGATGTCGGGAACGTGACGGTGACGCTCAACGCCGTAGACCCGGCGATCGGAGAGAAGATCTACTCCTGGGTCGAGTATGAGGGGAAGAGGCATCATGGGCGCGCGGCGGCCGAACTCCTGCTCTCCCAGCAGCTCCGCGGGATCGAGATGGCCGTTGCAAAGAAGATGTTTGTAAAGATCAACACCGTCTACATCCCGGGGATCAACGACGATCACATCCCGGAGATTGCAAAGAAGGTCGGCGAGATGGGAGCGTTCACCTTCAACGTCATCCCGCTCATACCCCAGTATAAGTTCGCTGATATAACCCCGCCGACACCGGCGGAGAAACGGGAGATGCAGGACCGCTGCGCCCCCTACATCAAACAGATGCGACACTGTGCCCGCTGCCGGGCGGACGCGATCGGGAAACTCGGCCAGGACGTCCAGTCCTGCGTCTACCAGCAGATGAAGGATGAGAAGGCCGAATAACCGACTCTTTTTTACCCGGCGATGACAGCGATCCTGCTCCGGCCTGACCAGCCGTTAGACCTCGACCGTACGCTCTCCTGCGGGCAGGCGTTCCGCTGGGAGGTGGTGGACGGTTGGTGGAACGGCGTCGTCGGCGAGGAGGCGATCCGGATACGGCAGGACGGAAACCGTCTTCTGTTTAGCGGGGCGGATGCACAGTTTATCCACGACTACCTCCGTCTCGACCAGGATCTCCCGTCCATCCTCGCCTCGATCGATCGCGATCCAGTGATCGGCGCTGCCATCCGGGAATGCATGGGTCTACGGCTGGTCAGGCAACCGCCGTGGGAGTGCCTGGTCTCCTACATCTGCGCCACAAACACAAACATCCCGGCGGTGAAGCGACGGATCGCGCTCATGGCAGAGCGTTATGGGAGACCGATAGAAGGACCGTTTGGCAGGGCGTATGCGTTCCCGGAACCGGACGCACTGGCGGAGCTCTCCTGCACAGACCTGCGGGATTGTAAGGTAGGTTACCGGGCGGAGGCGGTCAGGGAGGCCGCCCTGTATGTGGCGGATAACCCGGACTGGGCGGAACGGATCGCCGCCCTCCCGTTCGAGGAGGCACGAGAAGCGCTGATGCGGTTTAGGGGGATCGGCCCGAAGGCGGCGGACTGCGTGCTGCTCTTTGCGTTTGGATTCTTTGAGGCGTTTCCGGTCGACGTCTGGATCCACCGGATCGTGACAGAGGCATATCTCCCGGACCTTGCCGGGAGGGGGTGCACCCCGGCAGTCTGCGAGCGGATCAGGCGGTTTGCACGAGGGTACTTCGGGGACTACGCCGGCTACGCGCAGGAGTACCTCTACTGCGTCCGCGGCAGGGGATACGGAAGATAGCGGGTTGGCCTTCCTGAAACTTACTACCCCACAAAACTCGCAATGAACCTGTTCTCCCGCATCCGGAGCACCTCCTCCGGCCTGCCACCGGCAACCAGATGTCCGTCCTCCATGAGGCCGAGGCGATCACCGAGTTCAACGGCGTCACGGAGGCTGTGGGTGACAACGATGCAGGGGATGCCGGTCTTCTGGATCCGCTCGCGAAGTTCTCTGCGCATTGCGGCCTGGGACCGCATATCAACAGCGGCGAGGGGTTCGTCGAGCAGGAGTAGATCCGGGTCGAGCACCAGTGCCCTGGCAAGGGCCACGCGCTGCCGCTGTCCCCCGGAGAGGCGGCCGACGTTGACATCTGCGAGTTCAGAGAGGTTAATAGTTTCAAGTTGCTCAGCAACAGCACGTTTGATCTCCGGTTCAGGCAACTTCCTGCACCGGAGACCGAACGCCACGTTCTCAGCGACAGTCATGTGGGGGAAGAGAGCGTAGGACTGGAAGAGGTGGCCGATGTTCCGGGTCTCGGGCGGGAGGTTGATCCGTTCTTCGCTTGAGAAGAGTAGCTTATCACCGAGCGTGATCTCGCCCTCGTCGGGCGTGAGGATGCCGGAGATCAGGTTCAGTACCGTGGACTTGCCCGCGCCGTTCTCCCCGATCAGGACAAGCGTCTCACCGGGCAGGACAGAGAGGGCGAGATCAAGGACGAAGTCACGCAGTTTTCGGACGGCACGAAACTCAAGCATCAGTAGTTCCTCCGGGTGATGACCTTCACCGCGGCGATAACCACAAACGATATAACGACAAGGATGATCGCAAGGCTGATTGCCGCATCCATGTCACCCTGCATCGTCGTGTAGATGGCAAGCGGCATCGTCCGCGTCCGGCCCTGGTAGTTCCCGGCAAACATGATTGTGGCGCCGAACTCCCCGAGTGCACGGGCAAACGAGAGTATCGCACCGGAGACAAGCCCACCCCATGCAAGCGGGATTGTAACCCGGAGGGCGACGGTTGTCGGGGAGGCGCCAAGCGTCCTTGCTGCATCCTCGTAGTGGCGGTCAACCGCCTCGAAACTTGCCCTTGCCTGCCTGATGTAGAACGGCGAAGCGACAAAGACCTGTGCCAGGATAACCGCGGCCGTGGTGAAGGCGATGGATATGCCATACTCATTAAGATACTGCCCGACCACACCCCGGCGCCCAAAAGCCATCAAGAGCGCGATGCCCGCCACCGCGGGCGGCAGGACGATAGGGAGATCTGTGAGGGTATCGACGAGTGCCCTCCCGGGGTATTCGTGCCGGGCGTTCACAAGGGCAAGCGGCGTCCCGAGGAGGACGACGATCGCTGTGCTTGCGGTTGCGGTGGTGAGCGAGAGGGAGAGAGCGTCGATAACCACAGGTTCGGCGAGAGAGCGGAAGAATGCTTCCGGCGATATCCGCAGAAAGAGTGATACAACCGGCAGCGTGACAAACAGGAGGAATAGCGCAAGAAGGGCAGCGACGAAGAGGGTTAGAAACCCTCTTGATAACCGCGCACGCCCGGCGTGCCGCTGCACCTCACGACCCTGCCGGGAGGGGGTCGAATCCATAATCCTGCAGGATGGCGCTGCCGGCCGGGCCCCGGACGAACTCTATGAACGACTCCGCCCCAGCCTTATGCGGCGAGTTCGCCAGTATGCCGAGCGGGTAGGTGGCCTGCACGTTGTAATCCTCAGGGATCTCGATGCGTGCCACTCTGGTTAGGTCCTCCTTCGAAACGTCGGACTTGTAGACGAACGCCGCGTCCGCCTCGCCGAGCGCCAGTTTGGGCACAACGTTGCTCACCGCCGTCTCCTCGGATATGACGTTTTTCATCACGGCCTCCCGGTAAGCCTCACCGTAGGCGGGGTCGGCGGCCAGTTTGTCGAGCACCTGACGGGTGTAGTCACCGAAGGGGACGTCTTTTGTCCCGATGACGATCTTCACGCCGGGTTTTGCCAGGTCCGCAAGTCCGGTGATGTTTGCCGGGTTATCGATCGGGACTATCAAGGCCATGCTGTTCCCGACGAAGTCTGAAACAGTATCATTATCCATGAACCCGCTGTTCTGGAGGGCTTGCATGTGCTTTGTACTTGCGGATACGAAGATATCGGCGTTCGCTCCCTGCTCGATCTGGGTGCGGAGCGTCTGTGAACCGTCGAAGACCAGGTCGACTTTGATTCCCGGGTTCTCCGCTTCGTAGGCTCTGGCGATATCCGTGAAGGCTCCGGTGAGCGATGCGGCGGTAAAGACCGTCAGGGTTGTCTCTTCCGGGGTCTCCCCGGTGCCCGTGCATCCCGCAGCCATGAGGCTGGCGATGACCACGAGGCTCAGGACGGCAAGGATTGCCGTTTTTGATTGCTTCATTTCTGTCACCGTGTTCATATCGAATTGCGGCTTTATCTATTTAATTCAGCTGATTTTAAGCCCATATCAAGGAGATTGGGTTTACAGTCCTGCAAGGTATAAAAATGTGTGCCCGGAGCCGGGCGGGGGGAGGGTCATGGCCAGCATCATGCCAGGAATGGTGGGGCTGCACCAGCGGCCAAATAAAATGGGTGGACCTGGACAACAGACCGCGCGGAGAGGCCTGTTATCCCGGCGGGGAGATTCGAGATATCGTTCAAAGAGCACGGTGGAGGGGTTTGTCCGGGACCGGGCCACAGATCATGACCCTTCCAGAGTTATCTCAAACCTGCAGTGGTCAAATCCCATCGAGTAGCACCGGGTCTCGATCGCCGCTGCAGACCGGTTGTAATGGCGGGAGAATAGAGCACTCAGGATACCTGAGTCAAAAGCACATGCGGGCCTGCCTGTGACCGGGAGATCGGCGCACTCGAAACAGTCATAGACCAGGAGGGTGAGCGGATCCTGTCTTTCAACCTCGACCCTACCCAGGTGATGCTCCTCCCAGAACCGGGCAATCTTTGTGCAGAAATGTTCGGTATCCGGGTTGGCCAGCGCAGGATAGAGCTCCTCGCCCACACCTTTTCCCGCCCGGGTTAAGAGAGGGTCAAGCACGATCCCTTCATGCATGAGTGCGATCCGGATCGTCCGGAACGCCAGACGGTAGAACTCGAAGGGATCGCCCATACCCGGCCGGTATGCCCCAGCGTAGGCGGCGAGGTCGCCGGCCAGCCGCTCCTCCGGTGAGAGGCTCGCGACCAGATCGCCGGTGAGGTAGAAGACCTTCCGCCGCGAGTCATCAGGGTCGGCGCGGGATCCAACCACACCAGCAGCAGCCAACTCCTGGAGATGCACTGAGACCGTGGACTTTGCCCGGCCCACAAGCAAAACGACCTCCTCAAATGTGAGCTCACGCTCATTGAGGGCTGCCAGGATCGCTCGCCGCACCGGGTTATCAATCACCTGCGCCCCTTCAGGGGTTGAGTAGAGGTCTATCTCCTGTTTAGGCTTAGGTCGGCCGGGTCTTCCACGGACGCCCATCCCAGGCTCCATAGAGTAAGATCGAAACGAAGGTATATCAATTGTTCGAATATAATAGAATATTCGTATAATACCGAACAAAGAGGAGATGAAGATATGGAGATGAAGTCTGTAGAACTTGCACCCGGTGTACACTGGGTTGGAGCAATCGACTGGAACCTGAGGGAGTACCACGGCTACACCCTGCCGGGAACAACCTACAACGCCTACCTCGTCCGGGGTGAGAAGACAGCGCTCATCGACGGCGCATACCACGGGTTTGAGAAAGAGGTGCTCGGGCGCATCAGGTCGGTATGCGACCCGGCGGAGATAGACTGCATCGTCGTGAACCACATCGAGATGGACCACTCGGGCACCCTGCCCGAGTTCGTGCGGCGGATGCCCGGCACCCCGATATACTGCACAGCGCGAGCAAAAGCCGGTCTTGCCAGACACTACGACACGACAGGGTGGGAGATTCGTGTTGTCAGGAGCGGCGACACCCTCGACCTCGGCGGGAAGACACTGACGTTCCTGGAAGCGCCGATGCTCCACTGGCCTGACTC
>DAFR01000075.1 GCA_002497965.1 Methanomicrobiaceae archaeon UBA436
TGCCGGGAGTGAGCCGGCCGGGATCGATCTGGTCGTAGATCCCGCCAGTGCCTCGGTTCCGGCGGATGGGGATAAGGTGATCAGGCTCACCTACACCCTGCGTGACGCCTTCGGCAACAGCGCTCCCGCGCAGGGGCTCTGGGTGAACGCCACGATACAGCGGGTGGACGGGCCTGACGAGCAGAGCGTTCTCCTCTACTCCAACCGTTACGGTCAGGTGATGGTCACCTACGGCCCTGAAGACTCCATGGGCACTGCGACCATCACTGCAACCGCTGCCGCGAACTCAAGCGTGAGCGTAACGCAGGAGGTGGAGTTCACCAGCACCGAGCCTGTGGACATGGTCTTCTCCGCAAGCCCGCAGTCGATGCCGAGCCGCGATGTCAAAGCCGATTCGGTAGCGCAACTCCTGGCGAAGGTGATGGATATCAAGGGGAACCCGGTCGAGGGGGAGACGGTGACGTTTGAGATCGATACCGGTTCGATCAATCACGAAGGGGTCGAGCTGGTCGGCAATCCCTATCTGGGTGAGACACCGGGGCAGAACGAGTTGACAGCCGTGACCGATGAGAACGGCTATGCCACCGTCAGATTCCACCCGGGAGAGTTTGCCGGACCTGTCGGTGGGAAGAGGATCGCGGCGCGAGGGAATGCAACCGTCATAGCCACGTGGGGGACTGCTACCAGAAGCCTCATCCTGACCTGGATGAACTACCCCTACCTCTCGGTGGAGACGGAGGTATCCCCGGCGACTATCGGGATGAACGATACCGTCGATGTAACGATCAGGCTGAAGGGCGATGGGTATGAGTTGCAGCCGGATCCGATAGATGTTGTGCTGGTGATCGATCGGTCGGGGAGTATGAGTGAGACGGACATGGAAGGAGACGAAACGAGGATGGCTGCGGCGAGGGCTGCAGCAAACAACTTTGTTGACCAGATGACCTTTTCCCGCGACCGGGTGGCACTGGTCTCGTTCGCTTTCGATGCCACACTTGATCAGGAGTTGACCAATAGCCCTAGCGATATTAAGGGAGCAATTAACCAACTGAATGCTAATGGCGCAACAAACATGCGGCTGGCATATTATGCCGCAATAAAGTATCTTAAGGAAAACGGCAGACCCGATGCAGTCAAAGCGGTCATCCTCATGAGCGACGGCGACTGGAACTACCATGGTTCACCGCTTGCGAAAGGCATAGGTTATGCGGACAATAATCGTTATCTTACCAGTGATTGGGATGGTTCGCCCTACTGGGCACCGCTGTCCGGGTACCGCTGGAGTGGAAGCAGCTACAATTTCTCAAGTGAGAAATATGAATGGTATCACGATCTCCCGGAACCACCAAAAGGTGAGGCAAATGTTACGAGGAAGCCAGGCAAAGGAAGATGGTATGACACCGTCGAAAAAAAATGGTACCGTACCAATCCTGATAGTAATACCTGCGATAACGGCCAGTTTACCAACCAGAACATGTCGATTTATGCCATCAGCGGCGATGAAACCAAGAAGGTAAGAATTTACAGTATCGGCTTCGCATCAAAATTAGATTCCAATGTCGAACGTGATCTGGGTATCCTGTCGAGTGCAACTGGTGGTAAGTATGTCTGGGCCGGCAACGAAGCGGAACTAAAAAAAGTCTACACCGACATCGCCGGCGAACTCAAGACCGAGGCCGGCGTCAACACCACGATGACCGTCTTCGAGAATGTCGAGGTGAACGAAACGCTTATAGACGCGTTCGAAGTGTTTGACTACAGGCACGAGAATGGAGTCTCCACCTACATACTTAACAAGAGCGGAAACGGCACCATCCTCTATGAAGGCACCATCGACC
The DNA here is from genome assembly GCA_002497965.1 of Methanomicrobiaceae archaeon UBA436. Classification (GTDB taxonomy): domain Archaea; phylum Halobacteriota; class Methanomicrobia; order Methanomicrobiales; family Methanoculleaceae; genus Methanoculleus; species Methanoculleus receptaculi. The sequence goes on from DAFR01000075.1 coordinate 1,839, forward strand.
AGACCGCCGGGTGGAACACCGGTCACAACCTCCACTTTGACATCGGCACCATCCATCTCAACCAGGTCTGGGAGGCCAAAATCCGCCTCGCGGTGAATCCATCATACGAGGCGGGCGACTACAATAACATCAACATCTTCGGCCCTGGTGCAAGCCTCTCGTTTAACAACGGTGAAGACACGCTCGATCTCCCGGATACCTTCCTCACAGTCCTCCCCGACCTGAACAACACCGGTATAACGTCCGCCTGGCTCGAGGTGGATCTTAAGAAGCCGGAGCTCCCGGCCGACCAGGAGTCGTTCACCGACACCGTCCCGCTGGAGTGGACGATCACCTACAACGGCACCAGTGAGATCCATGAGACGCTTGCATACTCAAACGATAAACTATCCTGGACGGTCTTCTGGACAAAGACGGTTGACAACTCGACCACAGGGGGCAACGCCCGGCTGGACGCAAGAAGCCTGACCGCCGGTGACTACTGGATCCGGCTCACCGCCTTGGCGTATGACGCACCCGACGCCAGGGATACAACAAATTTCACGATTCCTATCGGGAGCACGTCCCGCGCCTACATAAAGATCGAGTAACCCCAATCTTTTTTTCGCGCATATGATTGAATGGCGTGCTGCCTGAAACCTGGCAGTTTTCACGAGGAAACCAGAAGACCTGCATCTTACGCGCCTCTCCCGTTCGCGGGATGGGGCGGGCAGTGTCTGGCGATTGGCCCGGATACCGTGCCCCGGGGGGAAACAGGATCTTCGAGGAGTTTCTCGCTTGAACCCGGCTGAAGAAATCTCCACCGTGGCAGTGTATCGATAGGGAATCACCCCCCTCACCTGTCTCTTGCGTAACCCCCATCTCTCAGCGGGATAACGAATCCCTCGCGCGCCGCCCCCCCGCATCCCTTCATCAAATGCCTTCACCAGACCAGCGCATCGGTCTGATAACCTCGTGGAAGACCGGCTTTGCAAGCCCGCCTGAACGATGGCGTCATGGCATCTTGCAGGGAGGGAGCGCCTTCCACGCCGGAGTGAGGATGAACTTGAGCAGAACGGCAAAAAACAGCGGACCCAGCGGGAGTTGAACCCGCGTCCTTGGGTTCGAAGCCCAAAAGGATGTCCCCTACCCCATGGGTCCCCACATCGGTTTCTATCATAAGATATTAAGCGTTTTTATAGCACTATTCTATACGATGATCCTCTCGTCCAGCGAAATCGTTCGACGGCTCCATGACGGCGATCTCGTCATCGAACCATACCACGCTGCGTCCCAGCAACCGGCATCCTACGACCTGCGTGCCTGCGAAACAACCGTCCTCCCGCGCGGCGAATGCAGACTGGTAGCCTCGATCGAGCGTGTGGAACTCCCGGAAGACCTGGCAGGGACACTCCGGTGCCGCTCCTCGTTCGCCCGCCGCGGCGTCCTCCTCGGCGGCGGGTTTGTCGACCCCGGGTTCCGCGGCCACCTGACGCTCTGCCTTACAAACGCCGGCAGAGAAGAGATCCAGATCCAGGAGGGTGACCGCGTCGTCCAGATCGTCCTCCATGAGGTCCTAAACGCCGACCGGGCCTATGCCGGCCGCTACCAGGACAGCGTTGGCGTGGTGCACACCCGATGACCCCCTCCATCCGCTCTGAACGGAAGTACCTCGAGATCCTGCGGATCCTGGCCGAGTCGCACGAACCGCTGGGCGCAAAGAGACTGAGCGAGAAGATGGCCGAACGCGGGTTCGTCCTGAGCGACCGCGCCGTCCAGTACTACCTCCAGTACCTCGACGAGATGGGGTTTACAGCGAAGGTCGGGAACCGCGGCCGCCTCCTCACCGAGGCCGGGATCGCCGAGAGCAAGCGGGCGCTTGTCGAGGAGCAGATCGGGTTCATCATATCAAAACTCGAACGGCTCGCCTTCAGGAGCACCTTTGACCCTCTGACCGGCAAAGGAACCGTCGCCTACAACCTCTCCCTCGTCCGTGAGGAGGACCTCCCCGGCGTCACAGCGGCCTTCGACGAGGTGGCGTCAGCGGGTTACGGGTTCCTGAACACCTACCGGGTCGTCGAGACCGACCCCAGGATACCTGACGGCCATATCGGGATCATGACGGCATGCAGCATCACCCTGGACGGCGTCCTCCAGAGGAAGGGCATCCCCACAAGGCTCGAGTACGCCGGCAGGATCGCCGTCGACGAGAACGGTTCGGCAAGTTTCCTCGACCTCATCGGCTACCGCGGAACGTCAGTCGACCCGCTCCACCTCTTCGTCTCCGCCGGGCTCACATCGATCAACCGGCTCGTGACGACCGGAGCGGGCGTGGCGCTTGCAAACGTCCGTGCAGTCCCCTCGGCCGCAGGCTCAAGGGCCGAAGAGGTTGTCGGCCTGATGGAAGAGCGGGGGTTCAACTTCCCGGCCAGGAGAGGCATCGGTGAGTTCAACCTCCCCGAACACCCCTACCGGCTATTCATCGTCGCGTTCACAGGGATGAACATGGTGGGAAGCGCCATCGAGAAGGGCTACACCGTCAAAACAGAGATCGGCGCCGGAACGACGCCTTTTGAAGACCTGGTTGGCGCTACAGGATCCAGGTGATCCCGTCGTCTGGCTCTTCCTCTTCGCGGGCGGCTGCATCAAGCACCCGGAGTTTCCCCCGTCCCGGTTCGACCTCTTTTGGCCTGGGCCCCGGCCTGGTGGCGCCATCCGGCAGCCTGTCCTTCGGTGCAGGCACCACTCCATGCATCCGCACCCCCGCCTCATCAAAGAGGTCGTCCCTCGGCCGCTGGCCGTGGCCGAACGTGACGCGCTCACCGCTTAAAGCCCCCTCCTTCGGCCGCTGCACCGGCTTAAAGGACGCCGAACCGCTCATACCATCATCCCTTGGCGCCGTCTTCTCAACACGAATACCCTTCAGGTCAAAGGTGCTGTTCTTCGGCGCGGGCACCGAGGACGTCACAGAGGCCGACCCCGCAAGGTCGATCTCCCGTCCACTCTCCCTGGGCGGGAGGCTGAGGCCTCCATCCTCCTCTCTCTTCCCCGGTTTTGGGGAGATATCGATCGTCTCATCTTTTTGCCTGGTGCCCGCACCAGCCGGCATATCGATCATCTCATCCTTCTCCATCATCGTCTCATCACCCGTATATCCAGCCTCATCCGGAGAGGCAACCTCAAAGGAAGAGGCATGATCATCCCCCTCGAGATCCTCTGGTGCCCGGGATGCCTCCTCCTCGCACTCAAGCATGTAATCCGCCCGGATATCCTGGATTTCTCCAACCCTCGGTATGTTTGAGAGCCCCGAGAGCACGACTATGATCCCCACATACGCCGTGTTCCGCACCGGGTAGTCGCCGGAACGCATCTCGAGCCCCGCGATGCTCCTGTCAATCCATTTGCGGACTGCATGGAACCCCTTCATCGAGAGTTCGGCCGAAGGGCCGGCGATCAGAACCAGCGCCTTATCAGCGCTCGTGAGGTCGCAGGGGATCGATATATCCTCATAGACCGCTCGCTTTGCAAGCGAGATTATCCGTGCGGTTCTCTCGTGCGAGCCCTGGATCAGATCCTTCAACGACCGCCTCCGGCGGAGGAGGTTCGTCAACCCCGTCGGCAGACGCTCCGTGGCGTACCCGACCGCGACAAGCCCCCCATCCTTCAGGGTGTTGAGTACCTCCCCCGCGTCCAGGACCACCTCGGCGACCTCAACCCCGCCCTCGTTGAACTCCCCGGCACGCAGGAGAAGACCTACCTGACGGGCAATCCGTTCATTGAGCATGTTGTAGTGCGTTCTCGGGTCTGGTGCTTCAAGCGGCTGGCGCCGCCGGCCGGAACCGCCAGCGCTCTCCGGTCTCTCGCAGGCCAGAAGCTTCCTCGACCAGGTCTCGTTATCAAAGAGGATGACCCCGTCGACCAGTTCCTGGAGCATCTCAAGGTCATCAGCGGCTTTGGCCGAGACCCGTTTACCCTCGCCGAGGCAGGGTAGGATGGCAAGGGCAAAGATAGGCTCCACATAGGATACCCGGATCTTCTCGATTATGAACGGCGCGATATCGATGACGCTGCCCCCCAGCCCGCAGCAGATCAGGATCGAGTCGATCTCGATCGTATCCATGCGCTGAAGGCGGGTCATCACCTCATCGATATCTATCACATCTGCTGCACCAGCATGATCGGTTATGTTGACGCCCGGAAAGAAGATCCGGGCATCGTTCGGGAGGTGGCGGAGCTGGAGCAGGGAGTTTGGATCAACATCGATAACCACCGCGTTCATGCAATGGACTCCACTCCGCCGGTCGTGGTCATAGAGTTTGTCCACCACCCTCGACCCGGCGCCGCCAAGCCCGATTGTCAGAACGCGCATACCGATTATACCCCTTACCTGGCACCTTCCATGTACAGCCGAAGAGATTCTGCCGCGAAAGAAGCGTGGAACTTATCGAGAACTATTTATGATTATATGGTCGGACGGAAGATATATATTTCCCTGCGACATTTAACGCTGCCGATGGGTACCCTTAACCATTCCGGATTGCTCGCAAGATGGGGTTGTTAGACCGGCCGATACCCTGTAAAACCCTCCACCCACCCACTTTTCGAGCTGCGTACGCGATTGGGTGCAGTCCGGCCGAGCACAAAATGATAATTTATATAACTTCCTGCACGTAACTACTCAATGAGGTGAATAGCCTTGACTACATATGGAATTGAATTTGTGCCCGGAGCAATCAACGTAAAGCAGGTGGTGAAGTACACCAAGCTTGCTGAGTCGAAGGACATCGACTACGCCTGGATCACCAACCACTACAACAACCGCCACGCATACCCGACCCTTGCCATGATCGCGGCAAACACCGATACGATCAAGCTAGGACCGGGTATCATGAACACCTTCACCGACACCCCGGCAGCGATAGCGTCATTCGCGGCCACCTTAAACGAGATCTCGGACGGACGCGCCGTCCTTGGTATCGGGCCCGGCGACCTCTCGACGCTTCCCAAGATCGCGATCCAGCCCGTTAAGCCCATCGCCCGCCTGCGCGAAGGTGTCGAGCAGATCCGGAAACTCCTGACCGGCGAAGAGGTCAAGAAAACCGGCAAGATGGAGTTCTTCGACTACGACGGCGCCAAGCTGACAGGTGTAAACCTGCCCGGAAAGAAGGGGATCCCGATCTATATCGGAGCCCAGGGACCCAAGATGCTCGAACTCGCCGGTGAGATCGGTGACGGTGCCCTGATCAACGCCTCCAACCCGAAGGACTTCGAGGTCGCCATCCCGATCATCAAGAAGGCGATGGAGAAGGTCGGCAAGAAGAGTTTCGACGTCGGCGCCTACACGGCCATGTCCATCGACATGGACGAGAAGAAAGCCCGGAACGCCGCGAAGATCGTTGCCGCGTTCATCGCCGCCGGATCACCGCCCGATCTCCTCAAGCGCCACAACCTTGACCTTAACAACGTCGCCAAGATCAAGGAGGCGCTCGGTCGCTTCGACTTCAAGACCGTCGGTGGACTCGTCGGCAACGCCGAGATCGACGCCTTCACCATCGCCGGAACCCCCGACATGGTCAAGCAGAAGTGCGAGGATCTCGCAAAGGCTGGAGTTACCCAGATCATCTTCGGCTCGCCGCTCGGCCCCGACATGACCACCTCCATCCGCCTCCTGGGCAAGTACATTGTCTGAGGCGGGAGAAAAACACCATTGCTTTTTTTTATAGATACCACCGCTGAAGTTTACTCCGCTATCTCTATCCTCCTCATCCGCTGTTCTGACAGGTTTATACACCCGGCAAACCAACTGGGATACGGAGGGCCATGTTCACCATAGAAGAGACCCGGACGAGACGAGGGATCCTGCAGTACCGCAGGGAGAGCCTCACCGGGCTCCAGTGCAGGATCAGCCCCGGCCGGATGGAGAGAGAGATCGACACCGCTCCTATAATGCCACCCTCACGTGATGACTGCCCCTTCTGCCCCGGCGTCCTGGAGACCTCGACACCGACGTTTGAAGACGGCAGCCGAATCCGGCGCGGGGAGAGCGTCACGTTCCCGAACCTCTACCCTTTTGCCGGCCGCCACGTCGTCACGGTGATCACACCTGAGCATGCACCCGATCGGTTTGAGAGGAAAAACCTCACCGATGCCATATCCGGCACATTTGAGGCGCTGAACAGATTTCCTGGATATGCAAGCATCGACTGGAACTACCTCCCTTCAGCCGGTGCAAGCATCTTTCATCCCCACCTCCAGGGGATCGCCGATGAGAAACCCACCCATCTGGCTGAGATCTACCTCACCGCCGGCCGCCGCTACCTTGCCAAACACGGCCACCCATACTGGGACGACTTCGTGGAGCACGAACGCACCTCGGAACGGTTTCTCTTCGAGGACGAGATCTTCTGGTCGGCAAACCCCGTCCCCCTTGGCGAGAGAGAGGTCAGGGGTATCCTCCCTATATCGACGCTTGAGGAGTTCGGGCCATATATCGAACCGCTGGCAGACGGCATCCTCCGGGTCATCGACTTCTACCGGGGTCTTGGCACATACGCGTTCAATGCCGCAATCTACTTTGACAGAGACGGAAACTCCGGGAGTGGGCATCGAGCGTTCTGCTCCATAATCGCCCGTTTAAACCCGAACACACTCTCCATGTGCGACTCGGCGTTCATGGAGAGGCTGCACCTCGAACCCGTCATCCTGACGCTCCCTGAGGACCTTGGCGCACTCTTCAGGAGAAAGAGATCCGGCAAGACATCCACCACCCATTGAACCCGCTCTCGCGGGATCGGTCTCACCGGACGCCGTTCTCCTGGAGGCGGCAAACGACCCGGAAATACGGGCTGCAAGGCGTTTCAAGAACCTTCGGGACCGGCTTTCCGGCTTGAGGACATCCCATGCGGCGGGGTGAAGGGTTCGCGGTATGCAACTCGAGGAGAGTATGGCGATCCGGTTCATCTGCCATGAACCGCACCCGAGACCTAATTATCCATGCGGGCTCAATACTGATCCAATGAAACAGATTGCCCTCTACGGGAAAGGGGGAATCGGGAAATCCACCACTGCAGCAAATCTCTCGGCAGCACTTGCAGAAGAGGGGCTCGATATCCTGCAGATCGGCTGCGACCCCAAACACGACAGCACCCGTATGCTGGTCCACGGCACATGGATCCCGACAGTCCTCGACCTCATCCGGGAGCGCGGAGACGCTAACATCACCGTCGACGACGTAGTCTACAGGGGCTTCGCGGGCGTGCGCTGTGTGGAGGCGGGCGGCCCGGAGCCCGGCATAGGCTGCGCCGGCCGCGGGATCATAGCAACGTTCCAGCTCCTTGAGCGCCTCGACGCCCTGAAGGGCGACGTTATAGTCTACGATGTCCTGGGGGATGTCGTATGCGGGGGGTTTGCGATGCCTATGCGCGAGGGTTATGCCCGGGAGATCTACCTGGTCACCTCCGGTGAACTCATGTCCATCTACGCCGCAAACAACATAGCCAGAGCCATCGCCCGTCTATCCCGCCGGGCGCGGAGCAGGTGCTCCCTCGGCGGCGTCATCTGCAACGCAAAGAACATCGAGGGCGAGGCGGGACTGGTGGAGGAGTTCGCCCGCCGGATCAACTCCCGCATGATCGCCTATATCCCGCGGTCGAGGATCGTGCAGGTTGCAGAACTGCAGAAACAGACCGTCATCGAGTATGCCCCCGAGTCCGAGCAGGCCGGGGTTTACCGGGATCTCGCACGGCTGGTATACGGTAACGATACAACGAGCATCCCCACGCCCATGGAGATGGATGAGATCGAATCCTTCGCCCTCGAGTTCGTCCAGGTTTGAGGGCTGCACCCTGACCGGGGCTCTATCTGTGGCAACTGAGGTGAGGGACGCCGTCTGCGTCATCCACGGCCCGGCGGGCTGCACCCACCACAACTTCTCTCTCCTGCACGCCACGAGCCTCTCGAACGACCGCCCTGCTCTCCCCCGGCTGCTCTCCACCAGCCTGGTGGAGAGCGATATCATCTTCGGGGGTGAGGACGCCCTCGAGACCGCCCTGGAACGTGCGCTCGCCCTCTCGCCGGCGTCCATCTTCGTCCTCTCGACCTGCATCGTCGAGACGATAGGGGACGACATCGCTGCGGTCTGCGCAAAGGATCGGGGCGTCCCGGTGATCCCGATCCCTACCGCCGGGTTCCTTGGCGGCGTATTTGAGAC
>DAFR01000052.1:0-2625 GCA_002497965.1 Methanomicrobiaceae archaeon UBA436
TCCTCCCGATCTACGGCGGCCAGCCAATCGAACGGCAGTTCCGGGCGCTGGAACGCGGCGCCCAGATCGTTGTCGGAACGCCGGGCCGGATCCTCGACCACCTCGACCGCGGCACACTCTCCTTTGACTCCGTAAGGCTCGTCGTCCTGGACGAAGCCGACCAGATGCTCGATATGGGTTTCAGGGACGATATCGTGGCCATCCTGGACGAGACCCCGGCAGACCGCCAGACCGTCCTCTTCTCGGCCACCCTCCCAGAACCCATACTTGAGATCTCAAAACGGTTCCAGAAAGACCCCGCGTTCATATCGGTCGCACGCCGGGAGGTGACCGTCCCCCAGATCGAGCAGCTCTACCTTGAGGTGCGGAGCCGCGACAGGCTCGAGATCCTCACACGCGTCCTCGACATATACGACCCCGACCTCACCCTGATCTTCGCAAACACCAAAAAAGGCGTCGACGAACTCACCTCCCACCTCCAGGCCCGGGGCTACTTTGCCGAAGGGCTCCACGGCGACATGAAACAGGTGCTGCGTGACCGCGTCATGGCAAAGTTCCGTTCCCGGACGATCGATATCCTTGTCGCGACGGACGTCGCCGCCAGGGGGATCGACGTCGACAACGTCGACCTGGTCATCAACTACGACGTCCCCCAGGACATCGACTACTACATCCACCGCATCGGCAGGACGGCACGGGCAGGGAGGACCGGCCGTGCCATCACCTTCGTCGGCCCGAAAGACTACTTCAAACTCCGGATGATCCAGGACTACACCAGGATCAAGATCGCACGCATCCCGCTTCCCACCCCCGGCGACGTCGAAGAGAGCCGGACACGCAAACTCATCGAGAGGGTGAAACACACCATAAACGAAGGCAGTCTCGAACGCTACATCAATATCGTCGAGCGGATCGTCGCCGAGGACTACACCTCCCTCGAGGTCGCCGCCGCCCTCATTAAACAGGAGATCGCCGGGGCAGCCCAGGGTCAGCCACAGGACCTCCGGCCGGGAACCGCCCTCCTCCGGATACCCGTGGGAAGACTGCACCAGATCCGGCCAAAAGACATCGTCGGGGCGCTCGCCGGCGAGACCGGGATCCCCGGGAACGCCATAGGGGCTATCAACATCTACGAGACCCACTCAACCGTCGAGGTACCCGAGAGGCTCGCCGGCCAGGTCATAGAGGGGATGAAGGGAAAGAGCATCGGCAGGGTCAGACTGGACCAGCCCATCGAGATCGCGGGAACTTCGGGCGGGCAGTGATCAACCCTCCCCCACCCGACCGGCACCCTGGAAAACTCAAACCCTGAATGAACCGTTGCGATGCACCGAAAAGACGCCCCGCTCCTCACCACAGACGATGGCCTGACGTTCAGGAGGATGCCGCCAGAGGCCGACGCCATCTACCTCGTCGGAGAGTACCGTTTTGACGACATCCAGAAAGATGATCTCGTCATTGACATCGGGGCAAACGTCGGCGGGTTCTGCATCCGGGCCGCCAGGCGCTCAGACCACGTCCTTGCCGTCGAACCCGTCCTTGCAGAAGCCCTCCGCGAGAACATCGCCATGAACCGTCTCAACGTCACGGTGGTGGAGGGAGCGCTCGGCACCGGCGAGTGCACCCGGATCACCTGGGGCGGGCGGACGGTCTGTCTGACCACCAGACCCCTATCCGACTACATCAGCATGGCCGGCGGCTGCGACTTCCTCAAGTGCGACTGCGAGGGTGCGGAGTGGACCATCCAGCCGTCCGACCTTGATGGTGTCCGCCGGATCGAGATGGAGCTCCACGCGCCCCCCATCGGGGGGCCTGTGAACCGGGCGCTGCTGGACTACATCGGCAGACACTACGAGTTTGAGATCGATAGGACTCCCATCAGCGGCACACAGGGTGTGATGGGGATCCTGCACGCCACCCGAAAAACCGGGAGGCGACGCCTGACCCCCGGTCACCGGCACGCATAAATAGAGATCGGCGACAACGCTCCCGGTGGTGATAGAAAGTATGGCACAGGCCAGAGAAGGCGACACCGTCAGGGTGCATTACACCGGGAGACTGGAAGATGGGACGGTCTTTGACTCCTCCGAGAACCGCGACCCCCTCGAGTTTACCATCGGCGACGGCGAGGTCATCCCCGGGTTTGAGCGTGCCGTCGCCGGCATGGAACCTGGAGAGGTAAAGACCGCCACAATCCAGCCCGAAGACGCATACGGCCCCCGCCTCGACGATATGACCATAACCATCGACCGGGACCAGTTCCCTGCTGATATCGAGCCCGAACCGGGGCAGCAGTTCCGGATCCAGCAGCCCGACGGCTGGGCGGCCATCGTGACCGTCACCCGGGTCACGGAATCGGGTGTGACCCTCGACGCCAACCACCCCCTGGCAGGGCAGCCCCTGACGTTTGAGATCCGGCTCATTGAGATAGTCGAGACGGGGTGAACCACCCCACCTTTGCGCGAGGGGGCCTTCCCGCTCTGCTTCTTCAAGATCCGGAGAGGTATGCAGATACCCTCATTTCTCAGTTTTCTTACCGACGCTGCAGCGAAAAGTCCAGCGAGGTCTCACCGCCGTAGGACGTTTCTCAACTCAGATAGCGGCCGGGTGTTGGCGATATCATCC
>DAFR01000052.1:2659-11186 GCA_002497965.1 Methanomicrobiaceae archaeon UBA436
CGGCTGTGAGCATCTGAGCCTAGCGATAGCAGGACACCCGCCTCGCGGGCCGCACGGGCGTTGACGTCGGAGAGATCCAGTCTGGAAGGGTAGGCGTTTATCTCCAGCATAACCCCGAGGTTTGCCGCCGCCTCAAAGACCGCGGCGAGATCGATCCGTGAAGGCTCGCGCTCAAGCAGGATCCGGCCCGTCGGGTGACCTATGATATCGACATTATCGTTATGCATCGCCGTGATCAGCCGTTTTGTCATCTCCTCCTCCGGCTGCTTCAGCCCCGAGTGGACGCTTGCCACCACCACATCGAGATCTGCGAGGACGCTGTCGGGGAGGTCAAGACCGCCGTCGGGGCCTATGTTGCACTCGATACCCGCGAGAACGTTGAACCCGGTCTCGCTCTCCCTGTTGATCCGCTCGATCTCACGCACCTGTTCGGCAAGACGTTCCGGCGAGAGACCGCGGGCTATACGGAGCGCCTCCGCGTGGTCGCAGATCGCGATGTATTCATACCCGAGCGCCCGGGCAGCCTCCGCCATCTCCTCGATGGAGTGAGCGCCCTCGCTCCAGGTGGTGTGAACATGGAGGTCGCCCCTGATCTCGTCGTAGCCGACCAGGTCGGGCAGTTTCCCGGCCCTGGCAGCCTCGATCTCGCCCCGGTTCTCCCTCAGTTCCGGCTCGATCCAGGGGAGACCGAGGGCCTGGTAGACACCCTCCTCGTCCTCGCCGGCGATCTGACGGCCGGTTGAGAGATCCACAAGCCCGTACTCGTTCAACCGCCAGTTCCTGGCGATGGCAAGTCTCCGGAGCGCTATGTTGTGCTCCTTTGAGCCGGTGAAGTACTGCAGCGCCGCACCAAACTGCGTATCCTCCACCACGCGGAGATCAACCTGGATGCCAGCCGAGAGCACCACCGAGGTCTTTGTCAACCCGCGGGCGAGGACGCGTTCAACCCCGGGCAGGCTGGCAAAGAGTTCCATAACCTCCGCGGGACTCGTCGAGGCCGCCAGGATATCGACGTCCCCGACAGTCTCTTTTCGCCGGCGGATCGACCCGGCAAGGCTCACCCTCCGAACCGAAGGATGCGCCGCCAGCCGACGCTCGATATCACGTGCGAGAGGCAGGATCTGCCCGAGGAGCCGCCGCTCCCTGGCCTGCCGGCTCATCTGAATGCTCTCAAGGATGTTTCGTTCGGTCTTCTCGCCGAACCCGGGGAGGTCGCGGATCCGGCCGGCCTTCGCCGCCGCCTCAAGATCATCGACCGTCCGGACACCGAGCGCCTGAGAGAGGGCGATCGCCTTCTTCGGCCCGATCCCGCTGATCCCGATCAGGTGAAGCACCCCCTCCGGGAGTTCCTGGCGGAGGCTCTCAAGGTAGCCGAGTTTGCCGGTCTCGACGATCTCCTGGATCTTTTTTGCAATCGCCTTTCCCACACCCGGGATCTCTTCAAGTTTCCCTGCCGCCGCCACCTCGGCGATATCCTCCGGCATGGTCTCGACCGCCAGCGCCGCCCTCCGGTAGGCCTGAGGTTTGAACCGGACGCCCTTGATCTCGAGCAGATCGGCAACCTCGCGAAGGATCGCTGCGACCTCGAGGTTGGTAACACCCGCCAGGGGTCACACCCCCGACAGATATGCTCTCACCGCGATGGCGGAGCGGCCGGTGGACGTGAGCGGTATGAGAGTTGCTGGTTTCACGGTTAATGGAGTCTTCAGCCTGCGAATTACTTGAACGTTATGGTGATCCTGGGGGCGGCCGCGGGGTTTTGCGATACGCCATTCCCGAGAGATTGGATAGATGGGGGAAAGTTCCTTTTCCCACCCGCCGCGGCTGGCGATTCCCGATCCATACAGTGCCGAAGGACAAATCTGTGGCGCCTCAGTGAAATCATCCTGAAAGATCCGTCTCCGCCCCGGGCACGACTCCTCCCTCTGACTGTCGCCACGCACTGCCAGCCCCGCGAAGCGGCCGGGAGGGGGGTGTTTTGCCATCAATGGAAGAAGAGTGTCCGGGCGGTCAGCCGCAAAAGGCGTTCACCGCGGTGGTGATTGGAGAATATCAAACCAAAAACAAGCTAACTTGATGGGTTCGCGCAACCTTCATCACCAACCGCGCAAAAAGATACATCGACTGAACTCCCGCACGGTGGCCCATGACCGACGATGACGCAAGGACGCTTGTCCTGGATATGGAGCCCGACGACCTTGAGGAGCTCTCCGAATACCTGGACGTTCTCAGCAGCAGCACCAGGCTGAAGATCCTGAAAACCATCGAGCGGAGTCCAAAAGACATCCGCCAGATCTCGGCGGCGATCGAGACAAGTTACGAGAACACAAAGAAGCACCTGGACAGACTGATGATGATCGGGGTCGTCCGAAAAGAGGCCGGTCTATCACGCCCCACCGCCAGGGGTGTCCGGCCGGTCTGGAAGTATTCGCTCGTGCCCGGCGGGCTTGAGGCCATCACAAGGAGTCTCGGGCTCTTTGCAAACCTGCGGCTGACTCTCACAGACGAGGTTCTGGCAGAGAGGCTGGCCAGTGTCCGCGAGACCGTCTCCGGTGAGTTTGGCAGACTCTCCTCCCCGGCCGTCATCCTCCTCGGCGGCCCGGAGGACGGCAAGGTCTTCCCCCTCGACCACGACCGTATCGCCATTGGCCGGCTCGACCCGGCCGCAGGCGCCCCACGGGGCCAGGCGATTGTCCTCAGCGAGGGGTATGCAGCGGTCACCCGCGTCTCGCGGCCGCACGCCCGGATCACCCGGCATCGCGACGACGGCTGGTTCATCGAGGACTGCGGCAGCACCGGCGGCACCTTCGTGAACGGCAGACTGCTTGAGGAGGGCAGGCGACACGAACTCCACGATGGCGACATGATCGATCTTGCAAAGGGTGCATCTGGGGCGACCCTTGTCTTTGTCGCCCCGGTGGAGGGTTATGGTGCCGGATGAGACCTGAAGCGGCCACCCTGCTCCTGGTCTCTGCCATGCTCCTTGCCCTCATCATCCCTCCCGCCGACGCAGCAGGGCCGCCTGAACACGCGAACACCTCATCCCGGGCGGTCGAGGCGGTCAAAGAGGCGCTGAACAGGGGTCCGGCCGATGCGCCCGGACAGAACAAAGACCCGGATGCAGAGGAAGAGAGAACGGAGAGCGCGGCACCGCTGCCGGGTATCTGGGCAGCCGTCCTGGTTCTCGTTCTTCTCGCCGGCGGGTCTGCCATACTCCTCCGCCACCTGAAGAAGAGAGAGCCCGATGCCTGCCGGACGGTGGTCTCCCGGCCGCCGGGGTTCCCGCCAGAACTTGCTGACCGCTACGACCGGGCCACCTTCATAGGGAGAGGCGGACTTGGAGAGGTCTTCTCGGCACGAAGGCGAGACGACGGCCAGGTGGTGGCCGTGAAGGTCCCGCTCGCCCGCGACGAGGTTACCGGGAGAGCGTTCATGAACGAGATGCGGTTCCTGGAGGAACTCAACCACCCCAACATCCTGGCCGTCCACTCGGTCAACATCCTCCCGGTGCCCTTCGTCGAGATGGAGTACCTCCCCCGGACGTTGAAAGACCTTGATAAACCCCTCCCGCCGGAGACCGCCGCACGGATAGCCGCCGGGATAGCCGCGGGACTTGCCTTTGCCCATGAGAGAGGGGTTGTCCACCTCGATATAAAGCCGGGGAACATCCTCATTGCCGATGACCTCACCCCTAAGATCGCCGACTGGGGGATGGGCAGAATGGTTGAGACCGGCCGGGATACCGGGGTTACCGGCTACACCCTGGCCTACGCCGCCCCCGAACAGATCGCCCCCGGCCGTTACGGCCGACCCGATGCCAGGACCGACATCTACCAGACAGGCGCCGTCTTCTACGAACTGGTAACCGGCAGACCGCCGTTTGCAGACGGTAACCTCGCCGGTCTTGCAGAGGCCATCCTGAATGATCAGCCCCTGCCACCGCCGGCGTTCGACCGGATCATCCTCCGATGCCTGGAGAAGGACCCCGCGAACCGCTGCCAGTCCGCCACCGAACTCCTGGATGCAATTTTGGCCGCGATGAAGGGTGCAGGCGAACCCTGAAAGACGCCCCGTGCCCCGAGACCGTAAAATCCAGAAATGCACGTCCGATTGTGTAATTCCGTAATTTTATAAACTACGAAAATTCTCGAAGTCAAGGCAAGTTATTTATTTTTACCGGATAAAGAACTGCACGATACCATGCGAGGAAAGACAGCACTTCTGGGGATCGCCCTGATGCTGGTAGTCTGCGCGGCGGTTGTCGGGAACGTCACCGCACAGGCGCAGGGAGACTCCAGCGAGAGGGTGATCCAGGTCTCCGGCACGGGGAAGGTGACGACGACCCCTGACCAGGCGATCATCGTCTTCGCGGTCGAGACCGAGAACACCGATGTTAAGACTGCCCAGCAGCAGAACGCGCAGCGGATGGACGCTGTGATAAACGCGCTGAAGGCGGCCGGCATCCCGGCAAAGGATATCAAGACCGCCGGTTACAACATCATCCCGGTTACCGATACCGATGACAGTGGCCTGATAACATCAAAGGTCAGGTACTACCGGGTGGTCAACACCCTCCAGGTTACGTTGAACGACGTCGGCCGCGCAGGTGAGGTTGTCGACCTGGCGGTCGAGAACGGAGCAAACAGGGTTAACTCCCTGGTCTTCACACTGAGCGACGAAAAACAGCAGGAGTACCGCTCCCAGGCGCTGACCGCCGCCGTGGCGCAGGCGCGGGGCGATGCTGACGCGGTCGCCGCGGCGCTTGGAAAGAGTATCGTTGATGTCAGGGACGTCAACGTCGGGGGAAGCTACGTCCCCATGGCCTACGACAACCGCTATGTTATGGAGCAGGCAACGGATGCCGGCGTAAAGACCACCCCGCTTGAGGTCGGCGAGATCGAACTGACCGCAAGCGTCTACATCACATACACCCTCTCTTAGACAAAACCCCCTTTTTTCTCCACTGCCCCATCGGGAAGGATAATCCCGCCGCGGAGGTGAACCTGATTCATGTTCACCATAACCGAGGTCTACAACAACATCCCCTACCGTGAGGGGCTCACAACCGACTGGGGGTTCTCCTGCCTGGTGGGGGAGGCGGGGCTGCTCTTTGATACCGGGGCGAAAGGGGATATCCTCATCACGAACATGCAGGCGCTCGAGATCGATCCTGCGAAGATACGCTCTGTTGTGCTCTCGCACGACCACCACGACCACGTTGGCGGGCTTGCGTCAATCCTCGATGCAAACCCGCGGCTGGAGGTCTTCATCCACAGCGGCTTCTCCAGAGAGACCCTTGAGCGGATCAGCGACCTGACAATCCCGCAGGTCGTCCGTGGCTGGGTGGAGATCGCAGACGGCGTTGCCGTGACCGGCCCGCTCGGGGCGACAATCCAGGAGCAGTCGCTTGCACTCGAAACGCCTGCCGGCTTCCTGATAATAACCGGCTGCGCCCATCCTCACATCGCCCGGATCATCGAGAGGGCCTCGCAGGAGGGGAGGGTATGGGGCGTCATCGGCGGGCTTCACAGCCTCTCAGACCGGGATCTCCAGGAACTTGCCAGCCTGGCCTGCATCTCGGCATCGCACTGCACCGAAAATATTGCGCACCTGCAGGAACGCTACCCGGCCTCGTTCCGGCCAGGGGGCCTCGGCAGGGTGCACCGGGTATAAAAACCCGGGTCAAAAAAAATAATTATTTTTCTTCCACGGCGGAGCGCTGCTCCACCTCAAGCCGCTCCGGGAACCATACCGTGCGCTGGGGGAAGGGTATCTCGATGCCGTTCTCCTCGAGCGCCTTCTTGATCTTCCATAGAAGATCCGTCCTGACCTCCCACCAGTTCCACGCAGGCGCCCAGATATACACCATCAGGTTGACACCATTGTCCCCCAGGTTGTCTACAAAGACCGAGGGCGAAGGGTTCCTGAGCGCAAACGGGTGGGTCTCGATGACCTCCTTTGCAATCCGGATCGCCAGATCAGCATCGTCCTGGTATCGGATGCTGATCAGATACTCAAACCGCCGGGCAACGTTATGGACGTAGTTTGTTATATTTGAGGTGAAGACCTTCTCGTTCGGGATCCGGATGTATATCCCATCAAAGGTCTTTATGACCGTCGAGAGTACCCTGATATCCTCCACAGACCCTGTGACATCCGAGACGTTTATGTTATCGCCGATCCGGATCGGGCGCTCAAACATCAGGAAGAGCCCGGAGATCAGGTTCGATATGACGCTCTGGCTTGCAAACCCGATAACTATACCGGCGATACCCCCGGCCACCAGGAGACCGGAGAGGTCAACGCTGAGCTGGGGGAGAGCGGCCAGAAACGCCAAGATGACGATGCCATAGTAGACCAGTTTCGTGAGCAGTTCGCGTTCGTTCACAGGCAATCGTTCCGAGAGGGCCCTCCTGACGTTTATCGAGACGATCCTCGCGATAAGCACGCCGATAACCAGGATCAGGGTGAAGAAGAGGAGGCTCTCGATGGTGATACCGCCCACGCCGAGGGGCGTCTCCAGGACCGCGGTCAAGTTGAACATTACGAGAGCCCCCACTCCATCAGGTAGCCCCGGCCGAGCGCCGAGATCTTTCGAGCGGTGTAAAGTTCAATCGACTTCACCATACCTGGCCGCGGCGGTGCGTCTATAAAATCGGTCTCCGCAATGTTCGGGCCAACAACCCGCATCGTCGCGGTCGAGGCCACAAAGTCGCCGTAGTAGATCTTCATATCCACGCTCTCAAAGACGGCCCTGGAGACCTCCACCCACTCGCGGTAGGTGTTGGTGATCGTAAACTCCATCACCCCCTCGCGGTAGAGATCGACCTCTGGAATCTCGGCGTAGACCTCGCTTCCATACCAGCGTGCGATGAGCCCCTGGCTCGGCGTGCCGTAGAGGGTGTACTTCTGGGTGGTGGGGGCAAAGATATCCACCACCTCGATATCCCGTGCAGACTCCACAAAGACGCCGAACTCAACTGGAAACTTCAGGTAGACCGTCCGGGAGGCACCGGGCTCGATCATCACCGGGGGGAACTCTATCATCAGGAAGTTTGTAATATCTTTTGGCAGGTTGACAGGCTCCACCGGGTTGATGATAACCTCGGCCATCCTGGTTACAAGGATCCGCTCGAATTTATCCTCGCCGCACCTGCGCCTGTAGGTCAGGAGACCGCCATCCTCCTCAACCTCAACCAGAATCTCCCCGGATTCACGTCTGAACGTGCCCTTGTAGCGCCCGAACATCACCAGTAGTGATCTGCGAATACTCAAATATTAAACTACGGGAAGGCTGAAAGGCCCTGCCGGATACCCCTCTTCCCGGCACGAAATACGAAGTAAAACCGTCCTATATGCTGGAGGCGCTTCCTTACAGGAGATCCAGCAGGCGTGCCTGACCGGCTACTCAGGTATATAACCCCCAAGTGACTATAGCTTTACCGCATCATTCCCATTGGGGACTAATTCAATGGTACGAACCATATCCTTTAAAGAACGACGATACATCGAAGAGTTGAGAATACTCACCCGGGCGACCGCGCTGGACTGCATAATCGACGAGCGCTTCGACCGCATAGTATACCTCATAAAAGAAGGAGACATGGGTCTTGCCATAGGCAGGAAGGGGAACAACATCCGCAAGATGCAGCGGGTTCTTGGAAAACGTGTTGAGATGGTCGAATACTCACCTGAGATCGAGCGATTCACAAAGAACGTCTTCAAACCGGCCGAGGTCACCGGTGTCGAACGAAGAGATGACGGCAAGATCACGGTCTACGTCAGCAAGGGCGACCTCGGTATCGCCATAGGCAAGGGCGGGTGCACCATCGAGAAGGCGCGGAATCTCCTCTCCCGCTAC
The DNA here is from genome assembly GCA_002497965.1 of Methanomicrobiaceae archaeon UBA436. GTDB lineage: Archaea > Halobacteriota > Methanomicrobia > Methanomicrobiales > Methanoculleaceae > Methanoculleus > Methanoculleus receptaculi. The sequence goes on from DAFR01000052.1 coordinate 10,521, forward strand.
TTCGATGCCGAACTCGGAGAAGTGCTCGCAGGAGAGGCGGCCCATGCGTAACTGGGCGTTCCTCGAGGAACTTTGGGAGGTCATCCAGGACCGGGCTGACCACCCCTCGACCGGCAGTTACGTCAGTTCCATCCTGACCCACCGCAAAGGGGTCGACAAATCCCTGGAGAAGGTCGGCGAAGAGGCGGTCGAGTTCATACTGGCCGCAAAGAACCAGGTACCTGAGAGAACGGTATCCGAAGCCGCCGATCTCCTCTTCCACCTGCTTGTAGCGTTCCAGGTGTTGGGCATCGATCCCGCTGACGTGCTCGACGAACTTGCCGCACGCCGGAAGTGAGACCGGAGCGGTCAGAGATATTCCTTCAGATCGACCAGTTGTGGCAGGTCGGCTTTTTTTACGGCCGCCGCCTCAATGACCGTGTCTTCGATCATGATCGGCGCCGGGTATCGAAGAGCGATGGCTATCCCGTCACTTGGCCGGCAGTCCATCATCTCGGTGCGTGAACCCTGCCGCAGCATGAGTTTGGCGTAGAAGACGCCTCCCTCCAAGGCATCGATGTGGAGGGCGTCGAGGGCTATCTCGAAGTTCCGGAAGACCTCTATGATGAGGTCATGGGTGATCGGCCGTGGAAGAACTTCGCTGTTGAGCGCGTTGCTGATGGAGAT
>DAFR01000052.1:11280-17940 GCA_002497965.1 Methanomicrobiaceae archaeon UBA436
CTGTCATCTGCTTATCTGAGATCACTCTCCTTACGTTTATATCTTGACGTCTATCATCGGCGATGTTTTCTGGCCCGGACGATAACCTCGCGCCGGACAATCACCAAACCCGGGAGTAAGCCCAGGATGATGTTGAGGTAGTAGAGTATCAGCCGCCAGAGGAGGACGAAGATACCCACGATCGAGGAGGGAACAAAGAGGCTGTAGAACGACGTGGCGCTGAGTTCCGCAATACCCGAACTCCCCGGGGTGAGCGGGATCATCATGATGATGGCAACGATGATCTGGACGATGAACGACTCGATGAGGTGCGGCGGCTGGCCAAGGCCCATGAGCAGGAACGATGCGATGACAAACTCCGAAAGCCAGAATAGCACGCTAAAGACCAGCCCCCAGAAAAGACCGCCCTTGCCGTGGCCGATAAACCTGGCAAGCGCCTGGTTGAAGTTGTCCACCTCGCGGTCGATCGCTTCAAGGAGGTGTTCAAGCCGCTTAAGGTGCCAGCGGCGATCGACCCAGCGCGAACCCCACCTGAGCGTCCGTTTAAGGCAGTCTGGGTTCCTGACCGAGTAGACGAAAAAAAGCACGATCAGGGCTGTGACAGCACAGGCAACGCCGATCAGGACACCCATACCGCTGACCCCCGAGGTCAGGCCGCGCCAGTAGTTCCCGAGGAAGAGAACCGAGAAGACACCAAGGGCCCCGAGGACGATCCCGTCGATGACGCGTTCCATGATGACGACGGCGGTGGCGTCCCCCACCGGGACGCCCGCGCGGTAGAGTTCATGAATCCGGACGGGCTCACCGCCAGCCTGCGATGGTGTTACCGCAGCTACGAGCATGTTTGCAAGGACCAGGTTCATGCAGTGTGTAAACCGAACCCTAAACCCGAGCGACTCCGACATCTTCTGGATCCGCAACGACCAGAAGACAAGGGAAAGGAGGTGGAGGACGACCGCGGCGAGGAGGTAGAACGGGTTTATCCGACGGATGTAATCAACCGTGGTCTCATCGACAGTAAAGTAGAGGACAACGCCCAGAACAAGAACGCTGAAACCGATCGAGACAAGCAGCCACTTTACCTGAGACCCATTCATGCTCCATTGCTCCACGGGCGGGCTCTGGAGACCTGGCCCGGAACCCCAACGAGATCCAGAGATCAATTCTGTGGATTTTTGGATAATCCCGGGCCGAAACACCCGAAATTGAACCAATAGGGTATTATCTGGATACTATTTTAACTTGCGGTGGGGGTTCACCGCTGGTGTATGGTGTAAATACCCGCCGGCGGTTGAAACTGTGGCGGGGAGGTCAGTCTTAAGAGCGCCGGGCGCCGGCCGTTTGAAAGAGGGTATCCGGCTGATAAGGAGAGACAGAGGGGAAGATCCTCCAACAACCCCCGGTGGTGATTCCCTACCACCGGTCCATTCAAAAGGCCGTCTATACGGTGAATAGATCCCGGCGACCGGTCACCCGGAAGAGCCCCGCCCGGATGCCGGCATCGAGCCAGGCATACCCGTAGCTCAGCCGGAGAAGGGCGCCGTTGAGATCACCCGCATCGAGACGCTCTCCGCCCCCCTCATACCACCTCTGCGCCACCCACAGAAACTCTCTCGCTGCAGCGTGGAGCGGGCTTGAGACGTCCGGTGCCTCTTTGACCCCCTCAAGCGCGGAATCGAGCATACGGCGGTACCGCCGGGTTTTCTCGTCCAGGCGGGCGGTCTGCGAGGGAAGGATGCGTGCGTCCACTGCTTCCGGCGGGTGGGGATCATACGGTTCGATCAGCCCGAGGCTCGAACCGGCATCAAGCCAGCCAAGCCCGTAGGCAAAGGCGGCGAGCGCATTCACCCGGTCGCCGGCCTCAAGGAACGTAACCCCATCGCTCAGGTAGGCCGCAGCCATCTCCATCACCTCCGCCGCCACCCGAAAAAGCGGTCTTCCATCCGGGACGACGACCCGCGCCCGCAGGAGAGCGCCCTCAAAGAGGCCCCCATACTCCTCCAGGGTCATAGGCCAGCAAAGGTCTCCAGGTACTCCCGCTCCACCGGGTGGAGGTCCGCCGGGACGGCCAGGACATGGAGCGGCGGGCCAAAATCGGTCTCCTTGAGCTTGCTGCCGCTCCCGGCAGCAACCACCGGGTGCTCCGAACCCGCCCGGGCGATCCCCACATACAGCGCTGGCGGTTCGACCCCGCGCCTCTCCGCCATCTCCTCGATGATCTCAATCGCCTCCGGGATACGCATGCAGCGGTCGTCCTGGATATCCAGGTATACAAGCGTGTGGAGGTTCAGCCCGAGGTTCACCGTGATCGTATCGATAGGGGTCGTCGGGAACCACCCCCCCGCCGGGAAGGGGACAGAACAGGACTTCCCGAACCTGTAGTTCTGCAGCCCGGATAGACCGCAGACCGCGCTTGATATGGAGGCTGCGTGTATTATGGAGGTCTCTATACCGGCAGCGGCCGCCCTTATCCGGAGATCAGCGTGCGTCGTCGAGACCATCGGGTCGCCCCCGATCAGGAACGCCACCCTGCTGGCAGCGGCGCGTTCCAGGATCTCGGCAGGGTCATGCTCGACATCCTCCCGTGAGAGAACCCGGATCTCCTTCCCGAAGAATACCTCCATCGTGGTGAGATCCGTCCCCATCAACCGCGATGTGTATGCCTCAAGGAAGACGACATCAGCGGATTTAACGTACGTAAGACCTTTTAGCGTGATATCCCCTAGGTCGTAGAGGCCAAGGCCAACAAACGTCAGCACCGCGTATCCGCTCCTTGTAGCAGAGGGTTGCCGACCATCATTCCTCGATCGTCACCACGCCGTCGCTGTAGAAGTAGCGGATCCAGGGAGTCGTCCTGCCACGGATCCCGATTACCCGGAAATCGTGGTCCGCCGCTACTCTCCCCTCCTCCGTCCTCACCTCGATCACCATGCTCATCAACTGCTTGATGGTGGACACCGTCCGCCTATCAAACGACTCGCTGTTAAGGGTGTAGACACCTACCCCCTCCAGTTTCTTCACCCGGTTGGTGATGACATGGAGAAACCTGAAGGTCACCTCGAGTTGCGCATACATAAGGATCGTCGAGACCGAGTTGAGGCAGAACCGAACCGGCGGGGGCATTGGACCCTCGGGATCGGTCATCGCCCCCTCCTTCCACATATCCTCCACCATCCGGGAAAACTTGATCCCCATGCTGGTCAGGTCAAGGGGACTCGTGACGAACTTCACCTTCGGGGTGTCCCGCACGGTCGGCACCGAACCCTTCGTGACCGCATCGATGACCCCGAGCCGGTTCCTGTCCGCTCCCAGTTTGCGGAACGCACCGACAACATCGGCGGCGCGCTCGTCGGTCGAGAGTGCAACCGTCCATTCCCCGGGTCTTGGGCTTGCGATCCGGTATGCCAGATGTTCTGCGTGGGATAGTGGAGGGGCAAGGAGGAGGACATTGGTCGCGGCATGCATACCCCCATAATCCCCGTCGATCAGCGGGATACCGGTCTCGTAGATGTACATTTCTACAGCAGTTATGAAAAGAGATGATGGATAAACCCTCCGATCAGGAGGCCGAGCGTGACCGTGTATACAGTGACCGCGAGCGTGATCCGTGAACCGACCTCCCGCAGGAGAACCGTGATCGTTGCAAGGCAGGGGACGAAGAGGACGGTCACAACCGCAAAGACATAAACCTGGAGCGATGATAGAACCGCCCCGAGGTCTGCGGTGCCCGCCAGGATTGCAAGGGTCTCAAACGCCATCTCTTTTCTGAGGATCCCGAATATGAGCGCCGTCGCCGAGTAGCCGGGAAGCCCTAGGAGCCCCATGGTGTACGGCTCCACGATCCCCTCAAAGACCGTCATGACGCCGAAGAACTCGAGCAGCCCGAGGACGACGCTCCCGAGAAGCAGGAGGGGCATCGCGATGAAGAGGAACTCCGATAAGCGTGACCAGGCCTTCTTCATCACCAGTCGCGGCACAGGCCGGCGAAGCGGGGCCATCTCCATGATCATGCCAAACCGCTCACCGGGCACAACCCGCGAAAGAAGAAGCCCGGTAAGAATGATCAGGACAAAAACAATAGCATAGACACTGAACGCCGCCGCAAGACCCACAAAACCTGCAACAATCCCGGCGATTATGACCGTCCTTGCAGAGCAGGGGACCATCGTTACCAGAATCGAGGCGATGATCCTCTCGCGCCGGGAGTGCAGGAGCCGGGTGCTCATTATTGCCGGAACGTTGCAGCCGAACGCCAGGGTGATGGGGATGACCGCCCCGCCGTGCATCCCGAGCCTGTGCATGGCGTTGTCGGCCAGGAACGCCGCCCGTGTCATGTAGCCGGAGTCTTCCAGTATTGATATGATGATGTAGAAGAGGAAGACGTAAGGCAGCGCTATACCTAGGCCTGCCTGCAGCGCAAGCAGGATAGAGGCGCCGACCTCTTCAAGAAGGGGGTGCAGCCCGAGCGCGAGGAACGGCTGAATCGCGTAGACCTCAAAGACCTCCACGATCGCCTCCTCCAGGAACGACCCCACCACGAAGACAAAGAGCAGCATTCCCACCAGGATTGCAAGCAGGATCGGCATCCCGGGGATGAAACGGGTCAGAATGCTGTCAGGGTCGGTCCCGGCGGGCGGGTGCTTCTCCTTCACGGTGAGTTCGGCCAGACTGCGGGCGAAGTTGTGCCGGTTTGCGGCTATGATCTGGGCAACCGTCATTCGGTGGCGCGACTCTATCTCGTCGGCGATCGTTCTTGCTGCCTCGAGCAGTTCGGGGCTGTCGCCGAACCCCTGGAGCGCCCGGAGACTCTCTTTTCGGTCAACCCCGAAGATCTTGCCGAGGCTCCGGATTGCCGCCTCGATGTGGTGGTCGTATGGGATCTCGATCTTTGCCGGCCGGGATGCAGTAAGGGCCGCCGGGATGATCCGGTCGATATTCAGCCCCTGTGATGCGGCCGTCAGGAGGACCTCGACACCCAGGAGGTCGTGGAGCGGGCCGGGATCGATCTCGAGCCCCCGTTTTGCGGCTTCGTCGACCATGTTCAGGACGACGACCATGGGGAGGCCGTACTCCGCCACCTGGAGGAGGAGGTAGAGGTTTCGCTCCAGGCGGGTGGCGCTCGCGACCACGACGACGGCGTCGACATCTTCCTGCTCCAGGAACCGGCGGGCAAGGTCTTCCTCTTCCGAGTTCCCTTCCAGCGAGTAGACGCCGGGGAGGTCCACGATCTCGATTATCTCGCGCTGAAAACAGGTGTTCCCCCGCTGAAGTTCGACGGTGGTTCCCGGGTAGTTGCTCACCTCAACCCCGAGACCTGTGAGCTGGTTGAAGATCAGGGATTTACCCACATTGGGGTTGCCGATCAGAGCGATCTTCATGGACAGGACTCCACGAATATCGATCGCGCTATCTCGGGGCTGATGGCGATGTCACAGCCTTTCACCCTGACAACAACAGAATTATTCGGGAGTTTTCGGCGGACCTCCACAATCTCGCCGGGGAAGACCCCGAGGTCAAGCAGTCTCCGGTGCCCGCCGGGGCCGCGCATAAGCGCAACCCTGGCGATATCGCCTTCGTTGCAGTCGAGCAGCGTGACGGTCTCCTGACCGCGCCGCCTCCTCATCCGCGAGGGCGCGGTTGCGGTGCCGCTCATGTAGGAGGAGAGCCGCTCGATTGTATCATCGGATATACCGTGCTCAAGGGTGCAGGCTTCCCTGCTTGCGGAGTTTGTATCGATCCCGAGCATCTCTGTCAGGAAACACTGGAGGACGGTGTGTTTCCGGGCAACCTTCGAGGCCAGCGCCGCACCTCTCTCTGTCAGCCGGACGGCATCGCCCACCTGCTCCAGGTAGCCTTCTCTGGCCAGAGCGGCTATGGTCGATGAGGCGGTCTCCTTCCCGGTCTTTAGGGCTGCCGCAATCTCTTCCACCGTCGGCGGCCGGCCGCTGTTCTCCGCGATCTCCAGGATCGCTTCGAGGTAATCCTCAACCATGGAAGAGAGCATGTTAACATCTCTTTCGTTTCAAGGAGTTTATGGATTTGGGTGGTGTCAACGGGCTCCTGGGTGTATTCTCGCCAGAACCTGTGATTGCATCCACTTTGACCGGCACACCACAGATCTCGAGGCTATTTATATCTGGCGCGCGAAGAAGAAAGGAGTGAAACTGGCTGCAGAAACCGATGCTCATGGGAGCGAGGAGTTTTTTAAGGTGCGCTGCGGTGTTACAGGGGCGCGCAGCTGGTGGTGCGCCAGGGCTGACGTTTACAGCACACCCGCATCCTGGGGGTGGGCATCATGATCTACCGGCTCTACGAGAAGATCCTCCTTCGCAACCTCAGCACCCTCCCGGAGCATATCTGTTTCATGATCAGCGAGAAGGATATGCTCGATGCCCCCGACAACCTCTACCGTACCGTTGAGTGGTGCCGGGAACTGGGGATCGGGAGCGTGACGTTCCATATCAGCACCACCGACCCGGCCAGGCTGGAACGCTGCCTGCCGCAGATCCGCAGGGTCTCCTCGATCGCACACCTGAGGCTGCACTACCGGGAGGGAACTGAGGTTGCGGGGGAGGGCATGGACGTGGCGGTGGCGATCGGGAAGAGCGGACGGGAGGAGATCGCGGCCTGTATCCGGCAGATGGCTGAAGAGGGGGTGGA
>DAFR01000052.1:17983-18635 GCA_002497965.1 Methanomicrobiaceae archaeon UBA436
GACCTGGTCATCAAGACGGGGGGAGACCACCTGACCGATTTCCTGATCTGGCAGTCGGTCTACTCCGAACTCTTCTTCCTGGACGTCAACTGGGCGCTGCTCCGGAAGGTGGATTTCCTTCGCGCGATCCGGGACTTTCAGTCCAGGGTGCGCCGTTTCGGCAGGTGATGATTATCCATCTGTGGGACGGGGAAATTTTTACCGCCAGAGGCTGCCTGCCCGGCGGGGCTCTTCGCCCCGGTTATGCTCACCCGGCCGTGCGCTCCTTGAGCCTCATACGCTGGTCATAGACCCGCATCGCGCGCAAAAGGTCGATCTTTCTAAACGCCGGCCAGTATGGAGCGCAGAAGTAGACCGCCGACTCATGGCCGTTTGCAAGCCAGGGGAGGAAGTTGGACGTCCGGTAGTCGTTGCCGGTGCGGATGATCAGGTCAACGGGCGGTATGAGCGCGCCGCGGTTGAGGTGGCGCTCGACGGTTGCGGGGTCAATGGAGTCCGGGTCGATGGCACCCTGCCTGACCTTTTCCAGGATCGATCGGGCGGCGTGCACGATCTCGTTCCTGCCGCCGTAGGCTATGGCGACGTTGATGAAGTAGTTGCTGTATTGCCTGGTCGCCTCCTCTGCTGCATCGATGGCCTCAAGGAGGTCTGC
>DAFR01000052.1:18783-22156 GCA_002497965.1 Methanomicrobiaceae archaeon UBA436
GTAGAGCGTTATCTGCTGCACGCCAAGTTCCTGCGCCCAGTCGAGCACCCGTTCCGTGGTGTCCGCCCCCATGCGGTGGCCGATCGACGTATCCACTCCCTGTTTCTGCGCGTACCGGCGGTTTCCGTCCTGGATCACCGCGATGTGGCGGGGGACGTGCCTCACCTGTCGCCTCAGGTAACGTTCATAGAGGGGTTCGATCCCCGATCGGAGTCTCAGAGCGGCGTCACCTCGACGATCATCCCATTGTTTGGGTAGCGTTCGACAACATACTTCTTCCCGGGGAGGTCGGCGCCGTGCTCGATGAGCACCCACCAGGCCATCTCAATCCTCCCGCCGGAGACTGTATAATCATCCTCGTCGAGAGAGGCGAGGAACGCGTCGACGGTTCCATCGGGTTCGAGCACCCCGTATACGACCGTTCCGTCATCCGTCACCTCATCAAACGGACGCGCGGTGTTGGAAGCAATCCGTTTAAGCCGTTCCCGCAGCTGGACGGAGTCCTTGAAGACCGATGAACAGAAATGAACTTTCGGGTCGGCAGAGATGTTCTCCGCCCAGGCCCGAGCACCCTTCACGGCGTTGTGCACTCCGTCATCGGGTTCGAAACCGCGTTTGCGCATGGCAGCGGCACAGGTCTCGCCCCACTCCAGTTCGTTGATGTTGAGGAAGTCGAGGAGCGGGAGGGCGGCGGCAAGGTCGTCGATCCCGGGGAGCGACGGGACCTCGATCCCGACAAGGAACCCCATATTCCTGGCGATAACTGCTGAACGGGCGTAATCGGTCTCCAGGATGTAGGCCCAGACCTCCCGCGGGGGGTGCATCCGGATCTCGTCGACCAGCCCCTGCAACCGCCGGAGCACGGCCTCATCCGGTGCAAGACCGGTGTAGAGATGGATCTGGTGCCCGGGCCCGAAATGCTCTTTGAGGGCCCGGCAGTAGTCCACAACCCGCTCGATCTCGAGCAGCGGCTCGCCGCCGGTGACACCGGTTCCAAGAGCGCTCATGCTCTCCGCGACCTCGATGGCACCGGCAGGGGAGGAGACCTGGTGTTCGTTTGCAAATATAACGTCCCGCCCTTTGCGCTCCCGCGATAGCGGGCAGTACCAGCAGCCGCGGTTACACCTCCCGGTAACAAAGAGGACCATCTTCGCCCCCTGGTGGCAGAGGACACACCCCGGGCTCAGGTAGCGCCCCTCCACTGCTGCTCCAGACTCCTGCGGCATGATGATAATAGTTATAAGACACACAAGATGAAAAAGGTTTGACGGTTGGTAGATGGATATCCCGGGATCCTCTCCGCCCCGCGTTGCCGGGGGAACCGGTGCCGCAATCCCCGGCGGCGGGCGGGACCATCAAATCAACGATTCTCTGATACAAACTCTCCACGGTTTTCCGGCAGCATGCACGGCAGGCCATCAAACCACTTCTCCGATGCCCTAGGATCACCTCCGCGAGGGACGTCTTTTGCGGCTGACCCCCGGCACCCGGCGCCTGAAAGACGGGCTGGAGAAGCCACGCCGGGCACGGAGACTGGGTCTTTGAGGAGGGTTCACCCGTGATGCTGGAGACGCCCTCCCCCGCACACTGTATCAATGGGGGATCGCCCCATGGGGAGGGAGACAGAGACGCTCCCCTCTCTTTGTATCTCATCGGGATACCCTCCTTCGTCGACCCCCATCCCTGTAACTGGGAGAGCGTTTTTCATACACAACCCCGACCGGCCCCGATCTGGATGGGGCGGCAGTGCTGCGCGGCGATGCCCACCCACGCCCCGGGGATCTGTTCATGAAGAGGTGTTGGTCTGATGCCCTCAGGGATGCAAACGCGAGGTCTGTGTCCAATAATTAGATATACTTTACGAGGAGAACCTCCGTGACGATGCCGGTTTCCAGCCGTGACGATGCCCTCTCCGAGGTTGTCGGGTTTGTCCTGCTCCTTGCCCTGATCGTTGTAGCGCTCTCGCTCTATCAGGTCTACGGCGTCCCGGCAGCAGGGAGGGAGAACGAGATCGCGCACATGAACCAGGTGAAGGACCGGTTCGTGGACTATAAGATTGCTCTGGACTCGCTCTGGATCGTTTCCATCAACACCGCAGGTTCCGCGGAGGGTATAACGCTCAGCACCCTGTTTGACCTCGGCACGATGGGGGGCAGCACGCAGGGGGGCGGCATTTTCTTCCCCGTTCTGGCTCCCATCGCATCAGGCGGGACGTTCTCGGTGAACAGTTCCCCCGACAACTTCACAATCCTGATAAACGGGACTGAAACGGTAAAGCTGGCCCCGATGGGCGATGTTTCCTACCAATCCTCGAACAACTACTGGATACAGCAGCGCTACTACTACCAGATGGGAGGGCTCTTCCTCGAGCAGGACTCAGGCACCACCGCCCGGCTGTCCCCCGCCGTATCGGTCTACAGGGTCAATACTGGCAATGCCGATAACCCGCAATATCGGTTGAAGGTAAAGATCGCCGCAATCCAGGTCATCGGCGGTCAGGAGATCGGGGGTCAGGGAATCGCCAGAGTGGATACCCGGCTCAGGGAAGGGGTTGACAGAGAGACGTTCACCTCCGATGGAAACATCACGAACATCACGGTTATGGTGGACGCGCATGACGAAAAGGCTGCTGCGGCGTGGAGGCAGGTCTTCATCGATGCTGTGGTGCGGGATGGCGTTGAATGGGGGAGCAATCCCGATGCACGCCCGGTCCGTATTTTGAGAGAGGATAAACGGGTGTACATGATCTGTCGCCCGGAGACGGGGAGCGAATCGACCCGGATCCAGTATGTAGACCTGGACGTCACCAGGGCCAATTTTACCGTTACACTCCAGCAGACGATCGTGGCCTGATAGAGAGGGGGGATGACAGCGATGAAAGATACCGGTAGCATGGCAGTGCAGGAGGTTACCGGCTGCAAACCGCGAAACGACGAGCGCGCGGTCTCCGAGATCGTCGGCATCGCCCTCCTCCTCGCCGTCGTTGTAATGGGAGTCGGGATTGTCGCTGTCACGATTTACTCGCAACCGATGCCGGAAAAGACACCACAGGTCGAAATACTCATATCAGCCAGCAGCAACGTTGTAAGTCTGACACATAACGGCGGCGATCCCCTCGAGGAGGGTTCATTTTATGTCCTGGCTGATGGGACGCGCCTCACCGGCCCGCCAGTATACGGCGGCACCTGGCCATGGTCGATCGGCGAAGTGCTGAACTACGGCGTGGACTCGACGCCAGATCAGGTGCTGGTCGTCTACGACGGAGGCGGTGGGGCGGTGCTCCTGAAGTCTGCGACCATCTCCGGGGCTGCCGGGACGGCCGGGCCTGACGTGCCGGCCAGACCGGGCGGCGGAGGAGGTAACTACACATCCC
>DAFR01000086.1:0-4251 GCA_002497965.1 Methanomicrobiaceae archaeon UBA436
CCATCGAGTTCCGGTCCTCCCAGTGGAGCAGTAGTGGGAGGTTTGAGACCGTGATCTCCCGTTTCAGCACCTCATCAAGCGTTCCTGCGTAGCGGAGAACCTCCGGCGGAGACCCCAGGAGGAGATCACGCCGCTGCGACCGGACAACAACCTGGCGGAGCGCCCACCAGAAGAACGATCGGTGTAACCTCAAGATCCCGATAACCTCCCTGAGAGCTGCCAGGATCTCGCCGTGCCCAAGAAGGGTGCGGATATAGGGCACCAGGTAAGCAATGTAGCCCCCAAGTTGCTCATCGGCGCCCTGTCCGTCGAGAACCACCTTCACCTCCTCCCGTGCAAGCCGCATCACGCAGTACTGGGCGTAGATCGAGAGTGACGCAAACGGCTCGTCCTGCATGTAGAGCAGCCGCTCGATATCCTCCCAGAGACCGTCAGTGCCGGGCGTCGTCCGGCTGTTCTCGATCCCGGTCGCCGCAACCACCGTATCAATGTAGCGGCTCTCATCAAACCTCCCGTCCTCGAAACAGACCGAGAACGTCTTCTGCCGCTCGCCGACGCTCTCAGGGCTCTCTGAACGCAGTAAATGGTTGATCAGGGCGGTTACAGTTGATGAGTCGATCCCGCCGGAGAGGCACGTCCCGACGGGGACGTCGCTCCTGAGCCTGAGACGAACAGCATCGGTCAGGAGGTTCAGGAGATCTCGTGCTGCAGCCTCATCGTCGACCCCGGCCCCACGCGAGTTAGGGTTCATCTCGAAATCCCAGTAGCGCTCCGGCTTCCCAACACCCTTTTCGGTGACCAGGAGGGTGTGGGCTGGCGGGAGCTGGAAGATACCCTCATACATCGTCGCTGGAGTATGGTCCGCGACACCCCACGCCAGAAACGCCAGGAGTATCAGGTCGTTCGGTCGTTTCCCGGCATCAGGGTGTGCCCGGAGTGCCTTGATCTCCGATGCAAATAGAAACGAACCCCCGACCACCGTGTAGTAGAATGGCTTGACGCCCAGGCGGTCGCGGGCGCAGAAGAGTTCACGCCGGCGCCCGTCCCAGATGGCAAAAGCCCACATCCCGTTGAACCGCTGCAGGCAATCCCTCCCCCACTCCTCGTAGGCATGGAGGATCACCTCCGTATCGGTTGCAGATAAGAAAGAATGTCCTGCAGCCAGGAGTTCGTCCCGGAGCTCACGGTAGTTGTAGATCTCACCGTTGAAGACTACCCATATCGACCCGTCCTCGTTTGCCATCGGCTGCCGTCCCTCATCAGAAAGGTCGATTATGGCCAGACGCCGGTGGGCGAGGCCGACCGGGCCGGAGCATAAGCTTCCCTCCCCATCTGGCCCCCGGTGGGCAAGTCTCTCTGCCATCGCAGCGGTGAGGGATGGATCAGCCTCTCCCCCATTCAGGACAAACTGCCCGGCAATACCACACATGCTCAGGACATCTGGTTGTCGGTCATTTATCCGAACAGGTCTTATTCAACCCTACTCCGTTGAGATCGCATGTGGGGCAGGATGTCGACGACACGTCCACCACACGGTATGCATCCGCAAGAACCGCGGAGTTTGCGAGCATCCCCGCGATCAGGATCACCTCAAGGATCTCGGCCCGGGTCGCGCCCTTTGCCATCGCCGTCTGCATGTGGTACTCAACACAGTGGCTGCACTTGAGCGCAGCCCCCACCGCAAGGCTGATCAGTTCGATCACCTTCGGCTCGAGCTGGCTGGTCTCAGAGACCGCCCCCTTGTAAAGGAGGTGTGAGATGAGGATCTCGGGTCGTTCCGCCATCCGCTCAAATATCAGGGGAACCCTCCCGTACTCACGCTCGATCTCCTGGAGGAGCTCCTCCGCGATGGCGTCTGGCCCGCGTTCCATAATCCTTGTGAGTATCTTCTCAAAGTCCATCGCAACTACACCAATATCCGGGTTTCCGAGAAAGGTTTCACCCTGATCAATATGTAGTTGCGCATCCGTGACGGCTTAACCTCAGCGACATCCCCGACAGTGACACCCTCGGCGACCTCAAGCGACCTGATCTCCGGAGCGTAGGAGTCGTAAGGAAGTTTCACCCTGAGCCCCTCCATCTGGACGGTGACCGGGGTCGGATGCGTCAGGAAGTTGACCTCAGGGATCTCCTCCTCAATGATCGTCATCAACCGCGGCGGAAAAGCGGATAGGGGGTCCTTTGCAAGGACGTCCCGGCGTGCATCCAGGACACGGGAAACCTCGTCCACCAGTTCATCAAGTTTAGCGAGTTCCTCAGGGCGCTTGAACCTGTGCATGATCCTGCCGATGCCCCCAACATACCCTTCGACCGGCGGGTCGATGATCCGCATCAATGTCTCGCGGTCTGGAGCACCGGTCACCACGATTGGAACGTGGATACCACGGCGGAGCACCGGGAACTTATGCTGTATACACTCCTCAAAGTTGCCGAGCATGTATACAGCGAGGTCGTGCTCGTTGATAACATCCCGCTCCTCGTCATTGAGGTTTGCAATCCGTTTCCCGAACCCCCTGGCAAGCCCGACCATATTGGTCTTTGCCCCCGAACGCCTCAGGTACTCGGCGATATCGCAAGAGGTGTGGGGGAGGTGATGGATCTCAAGGCTCGGGCTGACAACGGCGATCTCTGTCCCGACAAGGGGGGCCTCCGTCACCTGCCCGGCAAGCGGTCTGGCAACCGCGCGTATCAGGTTGATATCCTCGCGGGGCACAAACGACTGGAGCACTACGTCCTGCGCCATGACGTGTTTCTGCACCACGTAGCCGCCAAGGTCATCGATCAGGTCCATGATCTCGTCATGCCGGTAGACGCCGCCCTTGTAGGTCACCGGAACGAGCGTTGTCACAGCGTCACCCCCATCTTCTCAAAGAGCGGCATAACCATCCTCTCCACGACATCACCGGGTAGCGTATCCTCACTTGCAACATAGTAAAATTTCCCTTCCCGGATGTACTGGCGACGGACCTTGAACCCCTCTGGAGCCATATACTGCATAGCATAGATGATGTCTTTATGCAGAGTCTCGCTTGGATCGGCAACCACCACCTGCTCGAGATCCTCCTCCCCTGCCATACCTGCCGGCAGAATTACGGTAAACCGGTCAGGCTGCTCGACGTTCTCCTTGCCATAAATCTCCCAGAGGACCCTGAGCAGCGGCGCAAGATAGGTCTCATCACCGATATCTAGGACGATCCTTGTATCACCGCGGTTGACGTTTGCAAAGTCGCCAACATGGATTGCGCGTGGCATGTGGCGCAGGACACCCGCAGCGATGAAGATAGGGATCTTCGGGTCGACGTAGATATGCAGCCGATCGATCACCTTGATGAGATCCAGATCCTGGAGAACGTCGCCTGCAACACGCTCATAGGCCTTCCTCCCGACCTCGTCCGGCGACTCAACAACGAAGTAGTTCAGCGGAGGCATCTACTCTCCTTCAACGAACCCTGAAGCAAGCAGGGCAGACCCGACCGCGCCGATGTACTGTGAGTGTGGCGGAACAACGACCTTTACCTGCAGGAGCTCGCCCATCGCGTGAACCAGACCCTCGATCAGGGAGGTGCCGCCGACCATTATCACCGGTTCCTTGATATCGATCTCCTGCAACTGCTGCTCGAATACCTGTTCCGCCACGCTGTGACAGGCCGCGGCCGCAACGTCCTCCCGCGTGCTACCTGCGGCGAGCGCGTTCACAAGGCTCTGCGTCCCGAATACGATACAGTAACTGTTCATCGGGACCTTCTTCGCCAGCCCTTTCATGGCCAGGGGACCGAGCTCGGTGATATCAACACCAAGACGTTTTGCGGTCATCTCCAGGAACCGGCCGCTTGCCCCGGCGCAGATCCCACCCATTGTAAACGTCCCCGGGATACCATCGATCACGCTGATCGCCTTGTTATCCATCCCGCCGATATCTATGACGGTTGAAGTACCTCGCTGGTGGTCGGCGAGGTAGACGGCACCCTTCGAGTTCACTGTCAGTTCCTCTTGAATCAGGTCAGCCCCAAAGTGCCTGCCGACCAGGAACCGCCCGTAACCGGTCGTCCCGATCGCCTGGATCTCCTCGCGTGCAATACCGGACATCTCAAGCGCCTGGGCAACGGCACCTTCGGCGCTCTTGATCACCTCAACCGTTGGAAGCCAGCCGGTTCCCAGGATCCTGTTGTCCTTCATCACGACCGCCTTCGTGGTGCTCGAACCAGAGTCGATCCCCATCGTGATCCCGGTCTGCGCCTCGCGGGCGAGAAG
>DAFR01000086.1:4286-7538 GCA_002497965.1 Methanomicrobiaceae archaeon UBA436
GTCGTCCGCTCGGTGAAGGAGTAACTCACCACCGGCAGCCTTGAATTTTCGTGGATGTAGCGCCGGAGTTCGTTCCGGACGATCGCCGCCTCGGCGCACCGGAAACAGGTGCAGATGAAGACCGCGTCGGCATCCACCCTCCCCTCCACCAGCGCCATACCACGGGCAATCATGAGTTTTAAATCGGCGCTCCGAACATCCAGGCCGAACGCATCGAACGATCGCTCAACGTCACCGAGAGCTATGTCGGGGAAGAAGACCTCTGCATTCACCGCTTCAGCGGCCTTGTAGATCTCGTTCTGGACACCACTATACTCCGATCCGCAGGAGAGCTGCGCGATCCGCACCTTCCGGCTCAAGATTCAACCTCCCCTGGAAGATTGTCAAGGAACTTCCTGACAGCCGCTACAAACTGCACACCCTCTTCCTCGTTCCCGGGGTAATCCAACTCCAGTATAGGGATACCGCTCTGGCGCAGGATAAAGAGGAGCAACTCATCTGTTCTGGCGCATCCCATGCACCCGAACGCGAGATCGGCATCGTTGACGATGATTGCGGCCTCGGCCTCCTCGAGGAGCGGGCCGTAGATTGCCATCCTGCCCCTGACACCTGACGGCACCTCGACTGCCGCGTACTTAAGGCCGCGCTTTGGTTCTTCGGGCGTGATCTGCAGGGGCGGGGAGTCGACCCCGGCGGTCTGTATCCGTTCGCGGATGCCGAGGGCTGCACCGAGCGGTTTGTGGCCGAACCTGGCCACCAGGTCGGAGAGGATGAGGCTCGTTGCAGGGTAGATAAACACCTTTGCCATTGAATTCAGGACTCCTCTGACTCTATCAGTTCTTGTAATCGCCTTATATCGAGTTTTGTTTTTTTCTCACGGGCAGGATGCACCGGTTCGGGCTCCTCACCCCCCCGTCGTTCGAGTTCCTCAAGTCCGCGGCTGATGTGGCGCAGGAGTCGAAACTCCCGCTCATGCCCGAGATAGCCCGGTCTCGCCCCGCCCAGGTTCGCCCGGCAACGTCTCGAATCACCCGGGGGGAACCCCCTGTCTTTGATGAAGATGTGGTCTGGATCGATGCTGCGGATCACCTCAATGAGTCTATCGACTGCATCCGCTTCACCGGTCACCTGCAGCCCAAAACAGGTCTCTTTGATCAGGACGCCTTCGGAAACCTCATAAGCCCGAAGCGCGAGTTCACCGGGCGTCATGCTGGGGGACTCAACGAAGACGTATTTGGTCACCGTCCCTGCATATTCGGGAGTGTATTCGACCATCACCTAACCTCCCTCACATACACCGTCGAGCCTTCACGCAGCCCCGCCAGGTTCTCGGGATCGAGCACTTTGCCGATTATGTTCGTTCCCGTGAACGGCTCAGAGGTCGGACCAAACTCGGCGTTGGCTACGGTCCGGACACCGACCATGCCCACCCCTCTGCGAGAGTCGTTCGTCATCGCGAGCATGAACGCCGGCACCTCGCCCGAGGGTGTGTTCTCAGGTATGATCCCGACACTCTTCTCGATCTTCGGTTTGAAGAGGTAGACATCCTCAAAGATGAAGATAAGCGGCATCTTTCCGAGGGCATGGTGTTTGAGCCCGGTCGCCTCACGGAATATCTTGACCGACCTAGGTGCTGCCGCCTCATAGAGCGTAACGGCGATGACACGATCCGGTGATTCGGTCTCGACCCTGACCTCACCGGTGGCCAGCACCTCGAGTGTTGTCTCCGGACTCTGGCCGACAACAATGCGATCACCACCGGCTACATCGGGGGTGAGGGTTACACCACGTCTGGCGGCGACCGCTTTTGCCTCATCCACCGCAAGACCGATGAGGTCAAACCGTTCCGGCTCCGCCCGGATTGCCAGGAGGTCGCCCTCCCCGGCAAACCGGGCGAGGTCTATACCGTGGGCAACCCGGCCTACAACGGTATGTACCGGGCTTGGTGATACAGCCTGCGTATAGATGTAGACCGCTCCCATCGATTTTCCCGACGTCCTGACCGTGACCGTCCCTTCAAGCCTTGGACCCGGGAACTCCGTCGGGACGGCTGTCGGGACGAGGTGTGTATCGGAGATATAGGTGCTGCTCGAACGATCCACCTTGAATCTGCCATCCTGCACTGAGAGAAGGAAGTACTCAACGCTTCTCGCGGCCGTGGTATCGATCTCTTCTTTGCTGAAACCCTGCACATCAACCTCCAGATAGGAGAGGACCTGCATCCCATCCTCAAGCAGAAACCCTGCATCGTGGGTGATGGTGGCGTGCGAGCGGTCGGCACGCTGGAGCACACGTTCAACCCCCGTTATCTGATCACCCTCCCCGAACCGATCGATCACGCCCCGACCGGTGACGACCCGGCCGATGACACCGCCCCCTCTAGGGGCACCGTGGTCGGCGACATGCCTGATGCGCGCGAAGATCAGGTATGACCTGAAGGGATCGTAGCCGCCGCATCCCAGTATCACATCTCCGCGCTCGTAATGCCAGGGTTCCCGCGCAGGCCGGATATCTGACTTGAACGGCCCGAATGCAGCGGCATAGCGATCCTGCCAGTGCAGGCGGAGCCTTTCGGCGATCTCCGGTTGAAGTATATGAGCAGCCACCACGGGATCCGAGATCTCGACTACCAGATCCCCTGCCGTGGTGACGAACCTGATCTCCGCCGACTCGGTCACGTCCTCCTCAACCGCCGGGCGTATGATGGCGACGCTGCACTGCCAGTCCCACCCCGGGAGCAGATCACCAAGACACGACCCCTCCGGAACCTCAACGCGTTTCCCGTCCAGTTGGATCTCCATCACGCGCACCTCAGGTGGTTTCGACCCCACCCATCACCTTTCGCTCATCTTCGGTGAGATGAGCGAGCACCTCTTCGGTCGGACCCATCTGGATGATCTTGCCTCCCCGCATGAGAGCCACGCGATCACAGATATCTCGCACAAAATCAATGTCGTGTGAGACCACGATAAACGTCTCATCCATCTCTTCGCGGGAGTGGAGGATTGAATGCTTTACATCAAGCTTCGTGATCGGATCCATCGTACCCGTCGGTTCATCAAGGACGACGAGACGGGGTTCGCGGATGAGCACCTGGGCGAGAGCCACCCGATGCTTCTCCCCTTCAGAGAGCTGACCGGGATAACGGTCCAGGATCTCTCTGCTCTTTTCGGGTGTAAACCCGGCCATCCCGAGCGTGATGACCGCCTTTCGCATTGCCAGTTCTTTTGGAAATTCAAGACCGATCGCATC
>DAFR01000086.1:7572-14247 GCA_002497965.1 Methanomicrobiaceae archaeon UBA436
TCCTGGTGGAGGAGCCCGATATAGGTCTTCGCCCGGCCGCGGTTCTCAATACCGGGTTTTGTCATATCGATCCATTCATCCCCGATCCGGATGTTCATCTCGCCGCTTGTGGGTTCAAGGATCCCGGCTATGATCCGGGAGAGGGTCGTCTTGCCCGCACCGCTCTTGCCGATTATCCCGAAGATCTCCTTCTCGTAGACCTCAAAGGAGACGCCATTGACCGCCCTGACCACACCACGGTCGATCGAGAGATAACGCTTGACGACGTCGCGGGCAACCAGGATCTTCTCACCGACCACTGCAGCCCTATGTTGCTCGATGTCGCTGTAGTTCTCCATGAACCTCTTGATCACGCTCTCGGGATCTCCAATCTCCACGATCTCCCCATTTTCAAGCAGGATCGCTCTATCTGCGACCTCCTCAATGACGTGTGAGAAGTGCGACGTAACCACCATGGCCATATTGTTCGCCTGCGCGCTCTCGATAAGCATCCGATGGACAAGTGTGGCGGTCTCCGGGTCGAGCGTCCCGGTAGGCTCGTCTGCAAAAAGGATAAACGGGTTTTTGGCAAGTTGCCGGGCGAGCACCACCCGCTGTTTCTCGCCGCCCGAGAGGTCACGGGCAATGTGCATCATACGATGGGAGAGTCTGACCTGGTCGATGAGGTCAGCCGCCCGGCTGATGGCCTTCTCACTCGGGTAACCGATATCATCGAGCGCCCGCAGGACGTTTTCTATCACACGATCGTCGCCATAGAGCGCGAACGTCCGCTGGAACATGATGGCGGTCCTTCGCATGATCCGACGTTTCATCGGTGCGTTCTCTTCAGCCCAGAAGTCGATATCCGCCGGTTTAAGTTCGCCACCACAGGCGGGACACGGTTTTCCCCGCTCGCGCGGGGTACCGACGTAATCACACCCCTCACAGGCTGCGATGTGGTATATGATTACACCTTGCGTCGGGGGCTGGTCGACACCCCGCATCAGGTGCATAAGAACTGTCTTGCCGGCACCGCTCCTTCCTATTATGCCGACAGTCTCTCCCTCTGCTACCTCGAAATTAATCTTTTTGAGTATGGTAGTTCCGTTGAACTCCATGCAGAGGTCTTTCACCGTAATAAGTGGTGTCATATTGAGGTCCTCGCTAAACTGATCTTTCTGTGGTATCATATTAGGGTTTATATTGTTGCACTTTCTTCCCGGTTGCCGGGGCGCCGGAGAGTAGTTCTGCCACGATGCCAGGCACCGCGCTGACGTTGCGGATCACCCGGTCAACAGTCGCATAAAGGATATCCGGTTTCCGGTCGGACTGCTGCTCTGTGAGCACCGCAATGTCTGCTTTCTGGAAGGCGTTAAGGTCGTTTATGGCATCCCCCACCATAACAACCCTGTCATATTGAGATTTTAGTTCTTCCACGATCCTTGCCTTCATCGAGGGGGTTGCAACACCATAAATCCGTTCCCTGGGGATGCCAAGATGGTCCCCCATCCGCTCGAGTTTCTCAAGTCGATCTCCGGATGCGATGTATACTGGAACGCCCATGCGGTGCAGTTCGCTGATTGCCTCTCTCGCACCATCAAAAGGTCTTCCGCCGGTTGTCACCGTGAACTCTATGCCGGGGAGGTCCATGTTAAGGATCACGCCGCTGTTCATGGTAATGATGGACTCCCGCTTGCAGCACGACCAGACCTTGCGGATGCACGCCTGCAGGTCGCCCACACGAGCGTTTTTGTCGCTGTAGAGGACATGGGCGACCGCTTCAGCGGGGATGACCCTCCTGGAGCAGGCTACACCGAACCCGATCGAGCGCTCGGAGAGGAACTCAGACAGGAGTTGATCTCCAGGCGCATCCATGACATCACGCGAATGGAGATGGAGAACGACGAGGACCCGTGCCTCGGCACCGAAAGTGAGTGTCGTGGTCTCGACCCCGGTCAGCATCTCGCCGCGAAGGACATCGCGCGCTACGCGGTATGTCCGCAGGAGTGTGCCCGCGCTATCAAAAACAACGGCTACCAACATCTGCTCTCACGTCAATAAATCTATGTGGTCTGAGGTCATCTCTTGAATGAGAATCATGCTACTGAGTGAGACGGCAGAAAGCATAAAGAATATGGAGATCCGGGGCGCCGGCAGGATCGCACGGGCGGCGGTGGAAGCACTGGCTGATTACGCGAGAAGTCTCGATGTATCCGACCCGGCGGTATTCAGGCAGGAGATGAAGAAAGCGGCCGGGATCCTTATCGAGACGAGACCAACCGCCGTCTCGCTCCCAAACGCTGTAAGGAGCGTTATAAGAGCGCTGGATGAGTTTGAGTCGGTGGAAGCCGCAAAGAAGGCTGTCCTTTCACGGGCGACGGAGTTCATTCAGCGCTCCGAGCATGCGGTTGAGCGGATAGCAGAGATCGGGGCACGCCATATCTCTGACGGTGATATCCTCCTTACCCACTGCAACTCCGAGGCGGCGCTCGGGTGCATCCTGGAGGCACATCGTCAGGGTAAAGATATAGAGGTCTACGCAACGGAGGTTCGTCCGCGGGGCCAGGGTCTCATCACGATAAGGACTCTGAACGAGGCCGGGATCCCTACAAACTACATTGTCGACTCGGCGGTCCGCCACTTCATCAACGAGGTTGACATGGTCTTTGTCGGTGCCGACGCGATCGCGGTGAACGGGGCGGTGGTAAACAAGATCGGGACCGCCCAGATCGCGCTTGCGGCACACGAGGCAAGAACAAATTTCATCGTTGCCGCCGAGACCTACAAGTTCGCGCCGAGGACGATCCTGGGGGAGTTGATCGAGATCGAGGAGCGTGACCCTGCCGAGGTGCTGCCGCGAGAGGTTGCAGAGGAACTCCCCTATGTCAGGGTGAGGAACCCTGCTTTCGATGTGACTCCTGCTGACTACATCGACCTGATAGTCACAGAGCAGGGTGCGATCCCGCCGGAACTTGCGTTCACGGTGATCCGGGATTACCTGGGATGGACGATCGAGGAGTTGCGGTAGGTCCGTCGTGCACCGGGTTGCCATAACCCTTCTGAACTGTAACGACACAGGGGTCTCCCTCAAGGGAGGGGTTCCTGTGAGTGTGTCTGGAATAGATAACCCGCCAAATCCAACACTACGCCCTTCGCCCTGGAGGAGATACTGTCCATCGGACGGTCAACCCCCCGCACGTGGGCGGGGCTTATCGGAGTTCACCTGATTGGATGCCTTCATACGGATTTACCTGACGGCGGCGCGTTTCACCCACATGCTTAGAAGTCCCCGGCGCCTGCCATGGTGGGTAAGAACAGTTGCATATGCAACAGATTTGTCTCCAGGGAAATTCACCTCTAATGACCCAGGATCAGATCATGTACCAGACCAAACACGACCAGTGCGTGTCGTTGCCACCGGATACGCCTCTTGCTGTATCCATCTCGATCATCCACCGGTTGCACGCTATCTACCTTAACAGTGTTTTGAAACAGATCAATCTCACCGCCGGTCAGGTCCCCTTTCTCTTCCAGATAGCGCACTCTCCTGGCATCACACAGGATGAGATCGCTGCAACGGCCCATATCGACAAGGGGACCGTAGACCCCGCCGTAAAAAATCTCGAAGATGGGAGTTTTATCTCTCGCACCCCCAACGCCCTGGACCGCCGCAGGTACCACCTCAGCCTTACAGAGAGGGGTGAAGCGGCCATACCCCTCCTCATCACCGCGACCGATCGAGCGTGGGAGGACCGGATCACATCAGGACTCTCGGGAGGGGAACGTAGCCAACCCTACGAGGGTATACGCAGGCTCACCGTAAACAGCATCGAAACGATCAGGGTTATGCGGAGGGGGAGGGCGTGAGTTCGCATCCTCCGGCCGCGGATGCACACTCCGGGGTTGCCATCATGACCGGCGACCCGAAGAGGGCGCTCCTCAAACTCTCGGGGCCGATGGTCGTTGCGATGCTCATGATGTCGCTATACAACCTGGCCGACGCCATCTGGGTGGCGGGCCTCGGCGACGACGCCCTTGCCGCTGTCGGATTCACCACGCCGTTCTTCATGATTCTCATCGGTCTCGGCAACGGTCTTGGGGCCGGGGCCAACTCTGCGATCTCCCGGTGTATTGGAGCCAGAAACAAAAAAGGGGCAGACAATGCCGCGATGCACGCACTTATCCTTACCGCCGCTCTCTCCATCCTCCTGGTTCCATTTCTTGAGACCCTGATCTCTGCCATCGGTGCGGGTGGAGCCACCGGTCTTGCGGTCGAGTACGGTGAGATCGTCTTTGCAGCCACAATCTTCCTGTTCTTCAACAGCGTCGCATACGGCCTCCTCCGGGCCGAGGGGGATGCGAAGCGAACGATGTATGCCATGACCGCCTCTGCGATCCTCAACATAGTCCTCGACCCGATCCTGATCTACACCGCAGGTCTCGGGATCGCCGGTGCAGCGTGGGCGACGGTGATCTCGATCGTTCTGGTCAGCCTAATCATGCTCTACTGGTTTTTTGTCCGGCACGACACCTACCTCACCATATCGTGGAAGAACTTCTCCCACGACCGGGGGGTGCATGCTGACATCCTCAAGGTCGGGCTGCCGGCAAGCCTTGAGATGTTCCTGATAGCAGGTGTCACCGTTATCATCAACGGCATCCTGGTTGCTGTCTCCGGGAATGACGCGGTCGCAGTCTACACCTCCGGATGGCGGATCGTGATGATCGCAACCGTCCCTATAATGGCTATCGGTACCGCCCTCATCACCGTGGCCGGGGCCGCATTCGGAGGCAGGGACTACGGAAACGTAGCGACCGCCCACAGTTATGCCACCCTGATCGGGATCGGCGCCGCAATCGCCACCAGTGCACTGACACTGGTCTTCGCTCCCTGGATCGCGGCACTCTTCTCATACTCTGAGGAGAGCGCGCACCTTGCCCCGGCGATCGTGGGTTTCCTCCAGGTGATGTGCCTCTTCTACATCTTCATGCCGCCGGGGCTCATGTCGAGCTCGCTCTTTCAGGCCACGGGAAACGGCGTCACTGCACTTATACTGACGCTACTCAGAGAACTCATCTGCATAGGGTTTTTCGCCTACCTCTTTGCCATCCCCTTTAACCTCGGTGAGATGGGAGTCTGGTGGGGGATCGTCACGGGGCATATAATAGGGAGTCTGGTTGCCTACGTCTGGGCACGACTCTTTATCCGGCGGCTTTCCAGGGGGGTTTCCCGGGAGAAGGCCACAACCGTGGCCTGATAAGAAGGCCGGAACAACCAGACCCGATTCCGGCCCCGGTAACAGGCAGGCCGACAGCAACTGATGCACCCGGAGAAGACTTAGAATTCCTTCGTCGTTAACGCCAGGTATAACTATGCCCCGTGCCATATCAGAGACCATGGACAGAAACGCCATCGGCCTGCTGCTTCTCGCGGGCATTATAGCGCTCGGGTGCATCGCTGCCGGATGCACCGGGACGGAAGAGGCCGCGCCTGCGGATTCCACCCCTCCTGCCGGAGAGGGGACCGCGAGTCCGGATGATGTTACAGAAAGCATCAGCAACGTCACGGATGGGAACAACCGGTTCGCGCTCGATCTCTACAGGCGGATCTCAAGCGACCCGGCATACGCTGGCAGGAACATCTTCTTCTCCCCCTACAGCATCTCTTCGGCGCTCGCGATCACCTACGAGGGTGCCCGCGGCACAACCGCAGACGAGATCAGGTCGGTGCTCAGCCTCCCCGCCGACGATACCATCCGGCGACAGGGGTTTGCCGCGCTCAACGCCGGCCTGAACCGGGGTAGCGACAACTACACCCTCCGCATTGCAAACGCCCTCTGGGCAGAGGAGACCTATCGGTTCCTCCCGGACTACATCGAGGTGGCGGAACGGTGGTATGGGGCAAACGTCACGAACCTGGACTTCGTGAGCGACACCGAAGGCTCGCGGGAGACGATCAACCGGTGGGTGGAGGAGAAGACCGAAGACAGGATCCGCGACCTGCTCCCGCCGGGTTCGATCGACCCCATAACCAGGCTTGTGATCACAAACGCGATCTACTTCAAGGGAAACTGGGTCAGAGAGTTCAACCCGGATGAGACAACTGATGAAGAGTTCCGGGTTTCGCCTGAGAAGACTGTGACCGTCCCGATGATGCACAGGACCGATGAGGAGGCCATCTATCCCTACACCGAGACCGATACCCTCCAGGTGCTCGAGATGCCCTACGCGCACGGGAACGAAACCGGGATATCCATGATCGTCCTCCTCCCGAAGGACGACAACCTGACGGCATTGGAGGAGGCTCTTGACGCTGATACGATTGCAGAACTCCGGAATTCGCTGGTCGAGCAGCGGGTCAGGGTTGTCTTCCCGAAGTTCAGGCTTGAGACCGGCTACACACTCAGCCAGATTCTCGCGGATATGGGTATGCCAGCGGTCTTTTCCGCTGATGCCGACCTCTCGGGGATGGACGGCACAGATATGCTCTTCGTCAATGAGGTCTATCACAAAGCCTTCGTCGATGTGAACGAGGAGGGCACCGAGGCCGCGGCCGCGACGGGTGTGGTCGTGAGCCTCAAGGGTGCACCCGGCAGCGACACCACGCCCGTATTCCGGGCGGATCACCCGTTCGTCTTCCTGATCGTCGAGAGGGATAACGGCACGATCCTCTTTGCGGGCCGGGTCGTGAACCCT
>DAFR01000086.1:14293-21936 GCA_002497965.1 Methanomicrobiaceae archaeon UBA436
AAGAGAAGGCAGCGCCAGGGTTTGGGAAGGGAAACTAGGTGTAAAAGCATATCCGGGAACAAGAGGCGGTTTTCTGGCGGCGCCGGATCAAGCCGCCTCTTCCAGCCGCTCGACGACCGTCTTCTGGAGATAGCCGATGATCGGCATATCCGAGCCTATCACCGCGTGCCGGCCGGAACCGGCGGTGGCAATTACCAGGAAGTCCCGACCGTCGACCAGGATCGTGCACTCGTCCTGCCTCAAGTCGATCAGGGACTCGTTCACCGGCGGCGTATTGAGAAGATCGATCACTGCCCCCCTGGCCTCGTAGATCGGGAGTTTGATCTCTGAGTAGTCCTCCTTTCTGCGTACAACGACGTACAGATCTATCTTCTTCTCAAGCGGTTTGATGGCCGCATAGTGTCTGCGGAGGAATTCCGGATTGTAACAGAGGATCACCATGCTCTTCTTCACCCGGCGAAATAGCGCTGATACATGGTTCTCGATCGCCCAGTCGCTCCGGAGGATGAAGAACGAGTCCGGAGGGAGACGCGGTTTGACCGAGAGTCTCTTCAGCGCCTCGCGGGTCAAATCGAGGCTGCGGATCTGGTCGTCCTTGAGCCGGTCAAAGACCAGATCGATATCGAGAACGTAGTAGGATGTGGGAGACCCCTCTTCAACCCCGATAAACCCCCGGCGCGCAAGGTCGTTTAAGATCTCGTAGATCCGCCCCCGTGGGACGCCGCTGATCTCGTGGAGGTCCCGTGCGGTCGCTTTCTGAAGCCCGACAAGCGTGGAATAGACGCGTGCCTCGTATTCGTTCATCCCGAGCGCACGCAGCCCCGCGACAACCTCAGCGGTCATTGCACCTCTGTTGGGTTGCAACACACTTATGAGTTGCGAAGAGAGACCACGTACACCGCCAGGAGAGTCGATCTCTCCCCGCCAGAGCATCTTTGATCGGGCAGCCGTCAGCATGCCCGGGATAACCCCTCCTTTCGCGAGGATGGCTGCCCCGGCATGCGATGGATGATATATAACAGAGCGCAGGAACAGTATAGCAGATCTAACTCCCCGGCCGTATCACGCTTCGAGAAACCAGGTGGTCCGCCCATCGACAAGATCCCGTGTCACAACCCGCGGCAGGGGCGGCGGGAATGCGCGCGTCTGAAACCGGCGCTCATTCCGGATTTCTGTTCCCCATATGGCCTACCAGTAAACCCTCAACTTCCACAGCAGTCCCTTTGCACTGGATCGGTTCCTATTCGGGGTTGCAGCAGGTTCATATCCAGTCCCATAAAAACATTACCTCCATCTGATGAACCATTTATGAGAGGAGAGACGTGAACTGCGCAACCACCTGTAACACAGGACTCAACCGTGGTTCCAGGGAACCACCCTGCAGACACCCGGTCCACCGTGAGATGTCCAGCAGCGAACCGCATATTGAGGAGACCGACCAGGTCTGGTTTGAAGCCGGATTTCTCCCGCCAGAGGAGCATCGGCTGGCCGTGGCCGTGCTCCACCACCTTGCCCTGGACGAAGACCCCGCAACCCCCCTGTTATCATCCATACTGAGCAGAGCAGCAGGAGCCACAGGATTTGAGAGTGGTTACTGGGTCTTCGACCCCTCAAAACTACTCCGCATCGCATCGGAATACGGGATCGAACCAGACGGGATGAGCGAGACCGCGGTCGCCCATGCGGTGACCCTTGCGATCATAAATGAATACCGCGAGGAGATGGAAGGGGACCGCAGATGAAGAACCCTTACGAATGGCTTGCCAGTGCCATCAACAACCATACCTGGACGGTTGCAGGGGTCGCTGCAGCCGTCTTTATCCTGGCACTCCTGGGTCTCTCGATGGTCTCGATGGAGACAGGTGAGGATACCTATCTTGACAAGACCACACCACGCGGAGCGCTCCTGGATCACTACATGGAGACCTACGGGTCTGACGCGATCATGCTCCTCTACGAGGCAGACAACGTCAGGGACCCCGAGATCCTCAGGTATATAGACAACCTCCAGGAAGACCTCAGGAGCGAGCGGTATGTCGAGAGCGTATCCGGCGTTGTCGACGTACTGAAACAGGCAAACGGTGGCGTCCTGCCGTCTTCAAAAGCGGAGATCGATGCGATCATTTCACAGGCTCCCCCTGAAGCGATCGAGCAGATGATGCCCTCGGGGCTCATAACGATCGGGGTCATCAACCTTGAACCCGGTGTCGGCCTGGATACTCAGAAACATGTCCTCGAAAACGTCAGGTCGACCATAGCCATCTCAAACCCCCCGCCGGGCCTTACCGTCACGGTCACCGGCAACCCGGCGTTCGCCCAGGACATGATGGAAGATATGGGGACAGAGACGGGCACACTGATCTTTGTGGCCATGGTTCTGATGGTCGTTGCTGTGATGCTCCTCTTCTCGCACGTCCGCTACAGTCTTCTCCCCGTCGCGATCGTGGCCATCGGCCTGATCTCAACCTTCGGGTTGATGGGGCTATTCGGCATCCCGATCAGCATGGTGGTTGTCGGGTCTTTCCCGGTGCTAATAGGGATCGGGATAGACTATGGTGTCCAGTTCCACGCACGGTTCGATGATGAAGTCCGGCAGAAGACGATCCCTGAGGCCGTATGGGCCACCGTCACCCAGATGGGGCCCTCCGTCCTGATCGCGATGTTGGCAACGGCGCTAGGGTTCATCGCGATGTTCTTTGCCCCGGTCCCCATGGTGGCCGACTTCGGGATGGTCTGCGCCATCGGGATCGCCTCCTGCTACATTGCGGCGCTTGTAATCGTCCCGATCTTTGCGACCGTCACCCACTACCGACCAAAGAATGAGAAAACAACCACGGGAGACACCACCTCACAACCATCAGAGGAGGAGTCCCTCATGGAGCGGTATGACCGCTTCCTCGGCCGTCTGGCCTACACCATCGCAAAACACCCCATCCCTGTAATCATGCTGTTTGCGGTGGTTGCGGCGGGAGGATTCTACCTTGACCAGAGCGTCCCTGTCAGTGCGGATGAGAAGACCTTCGTCCCGGATGACATGCCCGCTCTCATCTCCCTCGAGAAGCTCATCAGGGTGATGGGATCGACGAGCACCATCCCGGTCGTTGTGAGCGCAGACGACGTCCTCTCCCCTGACACTCTCGCCTGGATCGATCGGTTCGGGGCTTACGAGATCGCGAACAACGAGAAGATCACAGGGGTGACCAGCGTGGCCACCCTGGTCAGGGACTACAACGGCGGTGTGCTCCCCTCGACAGAGAGGGAGGTCGACACGGTCGTTGCCCGGATCCCGGAGTCGACCCTGAGCCGCTACCTCAATGGGAAGATGGAGGCGGTGCTCGAGTTCTCGACAGTAGAGATGGAGATGAGCGTTGCCCGCGACCTTATCAAGAGGATGCAGGATGATGTTGCATGGAGCAACCCGCCGGCCGGCGTGACGGTGAAGATCACCGGCAGCCTGGAGATGTTTGCGGCCGTAATGGACGATATCAGCGAGTCCCGCGTGTATATGACAGTGCTCGGGTTTGCCTTCATCCTTGTCTTCCTGATCCTGGTCTACCGGAAATTCAATGCCATCTCACCGATCATCCCGATCGTCTTCATTGTGGGCTGGAACGGAGGGATCATGTACATGCTCGGCCTGGATTACACCCCGCTGACCGCCGTCCTGGGGTCGATGACGATAGGCGTCGCATCAGAGTACACCGTTCTTATCATGGAGCGTTGCGAAGAAGAACTTGCCCGCGGCACGCCATTCCTCGAGGCTATCCAGACAGCCGTCCAGAAGATAGGGACGGCAATCACGGTCTCGGGGCTGACAACGGTCTTCGGGTTCTCCGCACTCATCGTCTCAAACTTCAACATCATCAGCAACTTCGGGATCGTGACCGTCCTCTCGGTGGCATTTTCGCTCCTGGGCGCGATCGTGGTGATGCCGGCTATCCTGGCGTTGATGCACCGCTTCACCGGGCGTTCCCGGGCCCCGGCCGGGATCGCAGCCCCCGAGTGAGTCGGAAAAATCACCTCCTCTCTCTTTTTACCAGGCGGCAATGAATCTCCCTGCCATGAAAAGCCCCGCGGACTGCCTCGTTGGCGGGGGCGCTAAAGCCCACCATACTTCTGCACGTGCTCCCTGGCCCGGAGATGACGTGGGTCTTCAGCGGCAGCGCTGCGAGCGTAGTGCCGCCGATCCTCTCCCACCGGGCAGACCCTGATGCAGATCCCGCAGGGGGAGATGTGGCGGCGGCCGAGTCGGGCGCTGTTTGCAGCACAGGCCGCGCTGTCGGTCAGACCGTCGGGATAGTCCAGTTCATCGAGCGCACCCACGGGGCAGGAGTGGACACAGAGCATGCAACGGGTGCAAAGGTCTTCCGGAAACAGCGGATCGGCCGGGATCTCAGCTGTGGTGATGACGGAGGCAAACCGGACACGCGGGCCGTATTCCGGCGTGAGGATGGTGTTGTTCACGCCGAAAGTTCCAAGCCCGGCGAGGAAAGCGGCGTGGCGGTGTGAGAAGAATGCTACCGGGTTCTTCAGGAGCACCTCGATGCTTCCATAACCGTCCCGCGGGACGAAGACCGAGGGGTGGCCACGGTCGTTGAGGAAGGAAGCAAGCCGGTAGGTGTACTGGTCAAGCAGGGTGTTTACGGTTCTATAGAGTTCGTGGTAGTAGATCGAGGGTGCGGTCTCGATCACCGGGAGGTGGATCGGCAGGCCGATCACGATCACCGAGCGCGCCCCGGGAAAGATCGATTGGGGGTAGAAGTCTTCCGGCATCCAGGGGAGGAATGGCGGGTTCTCCCATCGCTCAGTGTTCGCGACCCTGACGAGGGGGATCTCCATCTTCCGGCACTGCTCGATGACAGCAGCCTTGAGGTCGTCGTTCATGGCTATCGAACACATATCTCCGGCCGGGGAAAAAGGTTCATCATCCTCCTGCAACCGGCGGGAAGAGGGCAATCTCGTCTCCATCCTCAAGGGCGAGAGACCCGATATCGTTCCTGTTTGCCCGTTTCCCGTTCAGCATCAGTATGACATGCGGCCGGAGTCTCCCCGTCTCATCAAAGACCGCAGCGGCCTCGTCACCGGCACGTTCCCTGAGGACGGCGAGAACCGCTTCCATCTGCGCTCCGTCCGGGAGATCGATAGAGAGCTCACTCCCCAGTATCTCCCTGAACCTGGCAAATGCCTTCACGCTGAGCCTCATATCCTCACCTCACCCGAACCATGCACAAAGGTATTTCTTCTCCTGGAGGCAGATTAACAATTGTTAACATCACTGGTGGTACTCTCGAACAACTACGAGTTATGGTATCATGAAACTTCCCTGCCAGTCGATTGTATGGAACGTTCTGCCTGCACTCCGTGCCGCAATCGCGGAAGAGTTGATTGCTCTCGGGGTCTCCCGGATGGAGGCCGCCCGCCTCCTGGAGATGACGCCCCCGGCAATCTCCCATTACCGCACCGGTAAACGCGGTTACCGGATCGTCTTTGAGGGGGATGCGAGAGGCCCGCTAAGCCGGCTTGGCCGTGACCTCAAGGACGGCCGGGTTGAAGACCTTGCATCCCGCATCTGTGAGATCTGCATACAGATCCGCGGGGAGAACCTGCTCGAGGGCTCGTGTGGCACGGATGCGTGAGGGGAGTGTGCCGATGGAGGCTGAGTGCAGCAGGGAGATGATCATCGAGACCCTGAAGAAACACGAACGCCTGCTGATCGCCTTCTCCGGCGGCGTCGACAGCTCTCTTCTTGCGGCACTGGCCGTCCAGGCTCTGGGTCGGGAGCGCGTCCGCTGTGTTCTCCTGGACTCGCCGCTCATCCCCCGGCGGGAGGTCGAGAAGGCGAAAGAGACCGCCGCGGAACTCGGGCTTCCCCTGGAGGTTGTGGCGTTCCCCATCCTTGCAGACCCCACCTTCCGGGAAAACCGGGCTGACCGCTGTTACACCTGCAAGAAAGCGGCATTCCGGCTGCTCAAAGAGGTTGCCAGACGGGAAGGGATCGAGACGATCGCAGACGGGACGAACCTCTCCGACCTTGGCGAGTACCGCCCGGGGCTTGCCGCCAGCGATGAGGAGGGGGTCTGTCACCCCCTTGCCGAGGCGGGCGCAACCAAAGAGGATATACGGAGGATCGCTCGCGAATGCGGTCTCCCCTGGTGGAACAGACCGGCGGCAGCCTGTCTAGCCACCCGCATCCCCTACGGGAGTGAGGTAACAGAAGAGACGCTTGCAAGGGTTGAGGCGGCCGAGGACGCGCTCTGCGACCGTGGTTTCTCAGGGGTGCGGGTCAGGGTGCACGGCAGCCTTGCCAGGATCGAGGTGCCGGAGGATGGGATGGCAAGGCTATTTGAGGTGCGCCACGATATAGCGGCGGAGTTTCGCCGGATGGGGTTTGTCTACGTCACCCTTGACCTCGCCGGCTACCGCAGCGGGAGCATGGATGAGGCAAATGAACCTCTGCACCGGCCCTGAACGCATCCGGGGCGCATCTGGAAGGCCTGATCTTCCAGGCAGATAAGATTCATATCCGGGGCCGCCAACCCACCATCGATCCGCCATGCCCTGCACGGTCGTGACAGGTGACGTCTTCTCAGGCCACGACGACCCCGGCCATCCCGAGTCGCAGGCACGCCTCGATGCCGCGCTGACCGGTGTGCCGGCCGGAACAGATTGCATCGCGCCGGTGAGAGCGGCACCCGGCGACCTCGCCCTGGTGCACACGGAGCGGCATATCGAGACCCTGCGGCAGCTCTGCCGCGCTCTCCCACCAGGACGCGCCCTCTACCTCGACCCGGACACCTACATCACCGCCGGGTCGTTCGACGCCGCCCTGTACGCGGCTGGGGGTGCGTGGCAGGCGGTGGAACGGGCGCTCGAGGGTGAGCACTGTTTTGCTCTAGTCCGACCACCGGGGCATCACGCCACACCGGATCGAGCAATGGGGTTCTGCCTCTTCAACAACATCGCTATCGCCGTGGCAAAGGCGCTCCGTGAGGTCGAGCGGGTTGCTATAGTGGACTGGGATGTGCACCACGGGAACGGGACGCAGGCGGCGTTTTACACCACGGACCGGGTTTTATACTGCTCGGTTCACCAGGCAGGGATCTTTCCCGGAACGGGGTGGCCGGAAGAACGGGGTGCCGGCCGGGGTGCCGGGTATACCATCAACCTCCCGGTTGTGGCAGGTTCAACCGGCGCCGATTACGCCCTTGTCTTCCGGAGGGTATTTGCCCCGGCACTTGCAAGGTTCGAACCGGACGCTCTGGTGGTCTCGGCAGGGCAGGACGCGCTCTTTGATGACCCGCTCGCGTCGCTGCTCCTCCGGCCAGAAGACTTCGGGGCGCTGACCGCGATGCTTCTTGAGGTATACGATGGGGCGCTCGCCCTCGTGCTCGAGGGTGGCTACAGCGTCTCGCACCCGGCGGCAATAGGATCTATCATCGCCGCTCTCGATGGGGCACGCTTCAACCCGGGGCCGGGTGAGCCAAAGGAGACCACCCGGCAACTTGTTGAGGCTTACGCCAGTGCCGGGCACGCCGTTCCTTGAGGAGGGGGTGAACAGGGTTTACCGCCTCCCGGCCAGGCCGGTGCCTCTCCTCTTCTGGCGGCTGGCAGCAGAACAGACTGGCTCTCGCGCGGCGGGGACC
>DAFR01000086.1:22045-27786 GCA_002497965.1 Methanomicrobiaceae archaeon UBA436
CCCCCGGAAGCCTGTATCGCCGCAGACCACCTGAGTGTCCGGTATCCCGGGGTGAGCGGGGGTTTTGTGAGAGAGACCTCTCAGTGGCACGCCTGGATATGGGAGCAGGTTTCCGTCGGTTTCAGGTTAGAGTCATTCTGAGGGTCCGGTCTCCCGGCCCTGGCACGGCGGTTCATCCCGAGCCTCCAGCTCGAGGCAAAACGGATCCACGAGGCGCAGCTCGCCCGCGCCTACAACCCCGGAAAGGGTCTTACCGGCAAGATCCGGGGTCTCTTTCCCATCATCATCCCGCTGGTCTCGAACGCCCTGGGAAAAGCAACGGTTCTCGGGCTGACCATTGACCTGCGGGGTTACCGCTCGGGAAAACGGACACCGATGCGTGAACTCTCTCCGGGAGGGGCTGATTACGCCGGGATTTGCTGCGTGGGGGTTGCGGTCGTCGGGTATTTGGCCGGGCTGATCTTATAGTTATGGATATGCACGATGCTGCTCCACCGGGGGCGTTTGAGTTCTACCTTGGCGGGAGCGCCGGCCCCTCCCTCTATGTCAGACTCGTTGGCGGCCGGCTCCTCTACGAATGGGCATCCAACGGCAGTTATTCCGGAGTGATTATGGAGGCAACGCCCACCCCGGAGGAATGGGCGCGGTTCCGGGAGACCGTCGACCGCCTGGGTGTCAGGGAGTGGGAACCGCAGTACCTCTCTGCCCACTCCTGCTGCGACGTCACCTACTGGTACCTCAAGATAGAGTTAGACGGGCAAAAGATCGTCGTGCAGGGCGCAGACGCGTACCCGGCCTCAACCGGACCCAACGTCTCAAAGGAGTTCAGGGAGTTTTTTCTGGCGGTGAAAAATCTGGTCGGGCTGGAGCCGTGAGCGTTCAGGGGGTGAGACGCCCCAGGTAATCGAGGCTTTGCTCGAACTGTTGAAACGAGACCGGTTCGACAACTTTCGTGGCGCCCGCCGGGACGGCTGCCAGCACGCGACGAAGATCGATGTTCCCCTCACCGCATGCCAGGTGGTCATCCCGGTTGCCGCAGTTGTCGTGCAGGTGAACGTGGATCGCTCCCCCCAGTTCCAGGAATGTTTCCAGGTTGCCGTTTGCGTGGGCGTGGCCCACATCGAGGGCAAAACCCAGTCCAGTATCGGCAAGACGGCCGAGGAAATCCGGTTCCCTGAAGAAACAGACATCCCACGTCCCCATGTTCTCGACGGCAAACCTTACGTTTACCTCCTGCTGCATCGTGGCAAGGTCGTCAAGCGACCGATCGAGGGCCCATTGTGCGGCACCGCGCCTTTCCTCCTCCCAGACGTGCCCGGGATGAATGACCAGTCTCACAGCGCCGATACGATCACAGACCTCCGCGAGGTCCCCGATGACCTGGATGGCCGCCTTCCGGAGGCGCTCGTTCTCGGATGCTATGTTTATATCACCTGTAGGGGCGTGAACCGTATACTGCAGGTCAAATGAATGGCAGGCTTCTTCAGATACGAAGAGGGAGTGAAGGCTGTCAGAGAGGATCTCCGCACAACCTGTGAGGCTGGAGATCACGTCCAGCGCCTCCTCAAGTGACCGGTCCATCAGGCACCAGGTTGAGCAGCCGATAGAATTCAGTGTGGGCATAGAAAAACAGGGCCTACCGTCCCTCTCTTCGCCACCAGATCATGGGGTTGCAGCAGATGCAACCACAGCAACCGGCGTTGCCGGGGAGAGTGCCATCCCCTCCTGTTGTGAGGTTGTTTGCCCCTGGGGGGGTGCGACGCTGGTTTGAGATGGTTCGGCGGCAGCGGTGACGGCGTTAGATAAAGTATCATCCGGTGTCCCGCATGAGATGGTTTCTGGTTGCAGCACAAAGAACGATTCACTCCCGTCGAACGCGCCGGTTAGAGATTGCATACTCGCAGATGGAGCGGAGACCGACCCGATATCCTCTTCTGTTGCGTACGTCCATATGTTCTCTCCGCTCCGGTTTAAGACTGCAACACCTCCGTTTGCCAGGAGAAGAGTCGAACCGTCTCTGGAGATCGCAACATCGGCGATCCTCCCTGGCACCGAAGGCTTCCAGAGGAGCTGTCCGTTTCGATTCAGGAGGATCACCTGCTGGCTGGATGCTGCGGCAACCGTCGATCCGTCGCGGGAGAGAACCGCCTTGATTCCGCCATTACCCGTTCTGTACGTCCAGAGGAGGAGCCCCTCCCCGCTTGAGGAGGTCTGTGATGACAGGACTGTATAGACCATCCTCTGAGAGTGCAACCGCCATAACCGGGTCTCCAACCCCGGACCGCCAGACCTCGCTGCCGGATATCTCCTGCCCGGCAACCGGGCAGACGAGACTGCCGAGCGCAAGAACAGCAAAAAGCAAGGTTAGGGTTCGACTCTGCCGCACGCTGCATCACTTCCTGCCTCTTTCATGGATCAGGAGAAGAACAAGGAGCGCACAGGCAAGAGTGATCACGTTGAAACCCGGCGACCGGGCCACGGTGGTCTCCTTCGGGCTGACCGCCTCAAATAGGTCAGGGTGGAGGATGGCCGCCACCTCTTCCAGCGCGTCCACGATCCGCGGTCCTCCGCGGCTGACTACATCGGCATCGATGACGTAGACGCGGCCTTCCCTGACCGCATCAAGGTTCTGGAGGCGGGGTTCGTTCACGATGTAGTTGTAGACGGCATCGTAACCCTCCTGGCCCATACCGCTGCCGGAACTGACCAGGATACAATCGGGGTCGGTGGTGATGAACTCCTCGAGGCTTACGATACTCCAGCCTTCAAGCGAACCAAAGGCGTTTCTCCCCCCGGCCAGCGTTATGACCTCGTCCTGGAACGTATCACTGCCGCTGACCCACAGTGGGTCATACCAGATGACGTGGGCAACAGAAGGGCGTTCTGTGAGGTTTCCAGTCCCTGCAACCACCGCATCGATGCGCGCCCGAAGTTCGTCGACAAGCGCCGAGGCCTCCGCCTCATTGCCGGTCACCACACCGAGAAGCTCGATGTCATGCAGAACGTCCTCGATCGCCTGGGGATCGAGTGTGACAACGGTCAGCCCAAGCGAGCGCAGCCGATCGATGATCTCCTCCGTATTGGCGGGCGCGGCAAGGATGAGATCCGGGTTCATCACGATCACCTTCTCGATGTTGACGGTGCTGAACCCACCAACCGTTGGTTTACCGGCTGTTTCCGGAGGGTAGTCACAGTAGTCGGTGACAGCGACCACGCGGTCCTCAAGCCCGAGGGCATACAGTATCTCGGTGTTGGAGGGCGCAAGCGATACGATCCTCTGCGGGGTTCCTTCTATGACGACGGTCTCCCCGAGGTCGTCGGTAAGCGTTACGCTTCGACTGCCATCGGCCGTTTCCATCGCTACTGCTGGCACGCCGGGGGTCGGAGGCACAGCACCCGCTGCAGCGGCGAGAAGCAAGAGCAGTATGAGAAACGATACAGGAGGTATCAGGCGTATGGATCGCATAACCATGAATAGACTCCCATTGAGCGTAATAATTTCCCGGACCGGCGACCCAATGCAGCGGGTGCGGGGTTACTCCCGGCCGATCTGCTGCTGCGAGAGGAGGGTGATGAGATCCTCCGCTCCCCCGACCCTCACCGCCCCCCGCGCCTCAATCTCCGCAAGAACCTTATCCGCCTCGCCCCCGGTGCAGTCCTCCATTCGGGCGCTGCCGTTCCCGGAGTAGAGAAAGATGGGCTTTTCAGGGTAATCGAGCAGCACACGAATGTTGTCGAGGTTTCCGGGACCTATAGGCATTGCCGTCACGACGATGGCATCCGCCCGGTCAAGCCACTCCCTGACGGCCGCAAGGGATGCCGTGGTTATGCCGTGAAACGGGGGCTCTGCAACGACGGGGATACCAAGGTGCACGGCCGTTCCGTAATCCGTGTCCAGGACGTTCAGGACGCCGCAGGTGACCGTGAACCCCGCAGCACGGAGCAGGTAAAGTATATCAGACCCAGTCCCCCCGCCGCAGACGAGATGCACCCGCCGGTTCACCCCGGCATCAGTGGTTCGCATGTAGACCGGCAGGACATAGGGTCTCCCTGTAAGGGGGTGTGGTCTGACAAGCGTCTCCATCCCGAAGATCTCGCGGATGTTTTCGCATGTGAGGACGTCCGCAGGCGCCCCGATGGCGTAGACCTTCCGGTCTTTGAGGAGCAGCAGTCGATCACAGTAGTATGCAGCCAGGTTGAGGTCGTGAAATACGCTGACCACCGTGATCCTCCCGGTAAGGCCTCTGATGATGTTGAGGATCTCAACCTGGTAACTGACATCCAGGTTCGATGTCGCCTCGTCGAGCAGGAGGATCTCTGGCTCCTGTGCAAGCGCCCGGGCTATGAGCACCCTCTGGCGCTCCCCGCCGCTGATATCGTGCACCGATGCGCCAGCCAGGTGCGCGACGTTTGCAAGGCGCATGGCGTGCTCACAGATCTCCACGTCCCGTGCCGTCTCGGAGGCAAGCCTCCCGATGTGGGGGTGCCTTCCCATCATGACGATATCACGCACCGTGTAGTCGAAACCAATCGATATGTCCTGTGGAACGACCGCAACCCGGCGTGCAAGTTCACGGTGCCCCAGGGTGTCCAGGTCGTGGCTGTCAAGAAGAATCTCCCCACGGTCCCTTGCAACAACCCGGCTCATCGCCCTGAGCAGTGTCGTCTTCCCCGAACCGTTCGGTCCGATGATCCCAAGGATCTCGCCCTTATCCGCGTGGAACGAGATCTCCTCCAGGATCTTCTTTGCCCCGTAGGATACATCCACCCCGATTATCTCGATAGGTTTCATGCTTTCATCCGGCTCCGGAGGAGGTATATGAAGAACGGTGCACCGAAACATGCGGTTATGATCCCGACCGGCATGTCGTTTGTAAACGTCCGGGTGAGGGTATCTGACCAGAGAAGGAGGATGGCCCCGGCAAGCGCGGCCGCCGGGATGAGGAGGCGGTGGTCTGGCCCGACGATAAGGCGCATGACGTGCGGCGTGATCAGCCCGATGAACCCTATCGATCCAGCCACTGCAACGGCTATCCCTGTCACGAACGCGCTCAGGGCAAGGAGGATCCCTTTCACCTGCTCGACGTTCACCCCGAGATGGATCGCATCCTCCTCGTTTAATGAGAGGACGTTTAGGTCGCGTGCGAAGAGGTAGATCCCTCCACACCCCATCAGGATGGGGAGAGATATGAAGAAGTCGTTCCAGGATACGTTCCAGAATCCGCCCATCAGCCAGAACATGATCTGGTGGAGGCTCCGCCCTGCGGTATACATCAAAAAGGAGAGGAGAGCTGAAAGAAGCGTTGAGAGAGCGACACCGGAGAGGAGGAGCGTCTCGACCGGGACCTTCCCGCCGCTCCGGGCGATGAAGTAGACGGTGAAGGTTGCGGCGATCGCCCCAAGGAACGCGAGTACTGGACGGCCGCTGCCGGCAAGGAGGACGATCGCAATCGTGGCCCCGAGCGCCCCGCCAGAGGAGGTGCCGATGATGTACGGGTCTGCCATGGGGTTCCGGAAGAGGCCCTGCATTGTCGTGCCCGCCACAGCAAGCCCGCAACCGACCAGCGCCGCGGTGAAGACCCGGGGAAGACGGACGTCCCAGAAGATCATCCAGGTGTTCGGTGAAGAGAGGAGAGTTTTCAGGGGGATGCCAGCAGGCCCGAGAGTGACTGCACAGCCAACGCTGATGATAAGGGCGCAGATGAGTGCCAGGATGGTTAGCGGTGCCGTCCTCCGCATAG
>DAFR01000086.1:27861-28759 GCA_002497965.1 Methanomicrobiaceae archaeon UBA436
AAGAGATCTGGCATATGGGCAACCTGAATGTTGCCGTGCTCGGCCCCGCAGGTTATGCAAAAGACCTCGGGAAGAAGGGCACGGAGTCCGATATCATATTTTATAACCTGAAGAAAGGTGGGGATACCGTCACCTTCATCGAGCCTGCGCGCTACCCGGAGCGACTGGCTCCGCTCTTTTATGCTGCGTCGATGGCTGATGAAGCCCTCGTTGTTGTGAGCGAGATCACCCCGATCTTCGGGGAGTGGGTGCTTATGCTCGATGAGGTTGGGGTGGAGCATGGCAGCATAATACTCAAAAACTACCTCACCCCTCCGGATCTTGCGCCTCTACTCCGGGGGACGGTGCTCGAAAACTACGAGTTCGTCGACGACGACCCTATAGCGCTTCGCGAACGGCTGATCGCCAGGGCGCACGCCCGTAGACCCGTCCCTCCAGAGCCAGGTGCCACGGGAACGGTAACCATAGATCACCACTTCAACATCCGCGGCATAGGGACGGTCATCCTCGGCGGCGTTGTGCGGGGCGGTATCAGGAAACACGATACCATGACAGTCTATCCCGGAGAACGTGCTGTCACGGTGCGCTCAATCCAGAAGCACGATGACGACTTTGATTGGGCCGCAGAGGGCGACCGTGTGGGGCTCGCGCTCAAAAACATCGAGGCCGGCGACCTCGATCGCGGCTACGTCCTATCAACTGATCCCGCCATCCGCGTCGGGACGGGACTCAAAACGCGGGCAACCCTGGTCAGGTACTGGCCGGCGCCTATAACGCCAGGCATGGTGCTCCACCTCGGCCACTGGATGCAGTTCATACCGGCGCGGGTCGAGGCGGTGCAGGACGGCGGGGACTGGCGAAGACCGATGCTTACGCTTGCGCTTGAGAAAGACCTTGT
>DAFR01000093.1 GCA_002497965.1 Methanomicrobiaceae archaeon UBA436
GGCAAGCGCCGGCGGGACAAGGTCGCGATTGAGACCGAGTTCGGCGATCCCGTCTGTTGTCGGGGTGAGCAGGTCGACCCGGCGATCGAGCCCGAGTGCAAGGGCATCCTCAATGGTCGCGTCGTTTAAGATCGGTGCACCGCGGACGGCAAATGTGACATGCGACCCGCCCTTCTTGAGGCGATCAGCAAAGAGGGCGTCAAATACGATCTCTCCGCAGTTATCAGCGAGGTAAACCACACGGGATGTGAGCCCCTCCATAGCCCCGGTCTCATCAACGGTCAACCCTGCCGCAAACTCCTGCCGGAAGAACTCAACAAAGTTCTCGGTGACGGTGTGCGCCACCGAGCCGTAGTCCAGGGTGTTGGCGATGACCGACGCAAGCGCCAGATCGCGGAAAGTCACAAGGTCGTCGCGCACCCCTCTGCAGACCGCCATCGCCTCCATATTGTTCTCCCTCTTCAGCAACCGATATGGGTCATCGTTGCCGATCAAACGGTATGCGAGCCTGTGCACCCGGCTCGCGATGACAGGGGCGGGTAGCGGCTCCGCGGCTATGCGCTGAAGGAGATCACGGCAGGCACCGACAATCTCAGCGACACGCGCCGGATCGTCGATGCAGAGCCGGCTCTCATACTCGACCCGACTGATCAGACACTCCGTGCAGCCCGGATAGAACCTCATGCTGAAGACTATCTGGTTGTACAGACTGAAAATAGTAGTGGAATGGGGCCACTGCGATTTGAACGCAGGTCAGAAGACCCCCAGTCTCCTAGGATGGCCAGGCTACCCTATGGCCCCGTCTCAAGAATATAGGGTTGAATTGCAGATATATCTTCGCTTTCAGACCGCTCCTCCACCCTCTGACTTCAATCTCACACCTCCCGAATAAAGGGGAGATCCCTACCTCTGGCTTTTCGTGTACTCCTCCACACTTCGTGTCAGCTGCTCCAGTTCGCTCCCGGTTATCTCCATCCTGCCGGCCAGTTCCTCCACCTCTTTGAGGAGCTGCTGAATACGCACGTACATCACGTACATGATAAACAACAGGCATACTATGATCGCCGAGAGCAGGACTATCATGATCGCATTAATATCCACAGTCATTCAAGGTTCTCTCCTGAATAATGCGCGGGCAAGCCGCTCAACGAATCTTTCCTGCACCTCCTGGGGGCTCTCCTCAATAGGGATAGCCGCCAGCGATGCCGCAATCCTTCTGAACGCTTTTGATGATTTTGACGCTGGTGATCTGACAACGACCGGCATTCTGGCCACCGAGGCCTCTCGCACAGAGGGATCTTCAGGGATGCTGCCTATGATCGAGACGCCGAGCGCTCTCTCGATCCTTCGCTGGTTCGTGTTGCTCTTCTCCAGTGCCGCCCGGTTGAGGATGGCCCCACCGGGCGTGCCTCCAATGGTCTCTGTCAGAACCCTGACCTTGACGGCATCCACGATCGAGGCAATCTCAGGATTCACGACCAGGATGACCTCGTCCGCCGCGGTGAGCGCTACAACCGCATCAAGGCCGATTCCGGCTGGAGCATCAAGTAGCAGGAAATCACAGATGTCGGTGAGATCACAGACCACTTCTTTGAGACGTTCTGGATCTACATCCTGGAAGCGCTGGAGTGAGAGCCCACCTGGCACGACCATGAGACCGTAGGGCCCCTCGTAGATCGCATCCTGGACCGGTGCCTCACCTGTCAGGACCTCATTCAGCGTGACCGGGGTCTCGGAGAGACCCAGCACCAGCCCGAGGTTTGCCAGGCCTATGTCTGTATCGACTACACAGGTCTCCCTCCCATACTGGGCCAGCGCCACGCCCAGGTTTGCGGTGACGGTCGTCTTTCCGGTCCCACCTTTACCAGAGGTGATTGTATAGGCCTTGATCATCCAAAACCGTCTCAGGGATAAAGTAGTAATTGGCAGACTTAAACTTATTTGTTTGAGTCTTCTCGCTGAAGGACTTAAATCTAAATTGCACGCCACCATATAGCAGTTTTCTTCAAGTTCCTTCAGACTGTGCCCGGATTTGGTGAAACTCTACAAGAACAGATGTCCCACGGGATCCGCATCGCCGCAGACCACCTGCCTGCCCTGGAACGGCGTATTATCCTTCAGGACACAGAACCGCACGGCGGTGGGCAACACACAACTCTCGCATTTTTATGTAAATGACTGGAGCATCCTCATAAAACCCCGGCCATCCCGGATCCGGATGGGAGGAGGTGCTCGGCGATGCCACACCCCTGGAATTCGTCCACGGAGGGGTTTATCAAACCAGGGTGGAAGGCTGTGACGCAACTTCATGAACTTCGCAAAAGAACTCCAAATTTCGGGACGCTTCCTTCTGGCGATTATAAGCAACCGCCGCATTTCCGGATTCTATCACAGCCTGCGGATATTGGTTTGAGGATCTCTAACCTGGTGGTGTGGTAATTCGATATTCATATATGGTGCAACGCAGATATTTAAATGCGTTAAGAGCAGGGGTAAAATCAGATGAGCAGTCATCCCTTCGCAGAAGAGAACATTCGGAGGTATATTGATGAGATCCGGTCCGTCACCGGCGTTGCCGCGTTCGCTCTTGTATCCTGCGAGGGAACTATTATCGGCAAGCACTTCCCCGATGGGAGCATTACGTCATCCATTTTTGCAGCAATGAGTGCAACTGTCCTTGCATCGGCCGAAGCGGTCTGCGCGACTGTAGGTATAGATCGACCATCGCTGGTTACCATCTCCTCAAAAGGCGCTGCAATCCTTATCGTGGGTATCGACGAGGTCGCTCTGATAACAGCGGTGATCGATAAGCCTGCAGATCTTCCCGGATTAGAGAGAGAACTGCTTGATATAGCAGCCAGGATCAGAGAGGAAGTGGCATGATGTATACGATACTGATAGTCGACGACAGTCCAATGATCGTCGATGTTTTCGCGACCATGCTGCAGCGTGGGGGTTATAAGCCAATAACCTCCTTAAGCGGAGAAGAGTGTCTTGAAGTTCTTAAGACGACACCTCCGGATCTGATCCTGCTGGATATCATGA
This sequence comes from Methanomicrobiaceae archaeon UBA436, assembly GCA_002497965.1. Lineage (GTDB taxonomy): Archaea > Halobacteriota > Methanomicrobia > Methanomicrobiales > Methanoculleaceae > Methanoculleus > Methanoculleus receptaculi. Next base: position 3,046 of record DAFR01000093.1, read on the forward strand.
TGCCGGAGATGGACGG
>DAFR01000041.1:0-7064 GCA_002497965.1 Methanomicrobiaceae archaeon UBA436
TACTTCTCCAGGAGCGGCAGGATCTCGGTGGGATTGAACTTCCCGCGGATATCGTATACAAATATGCAGGCACCTACGATCCACTGGCCGAAAAGTTTCCCCCAGGCGCTCTTCCCCCACCCGGTATCGGAGAGTGTCAGGTGGAGGTCGGTTGGGCGCAGGTCGTGCCACAACTGCGCCGTGACGATGTGCCCGAGGGGGTAGGAGTGGTCATGGAGCACCATCTTGGGCTCGCCGGTGGTGCCGGAGGTAAAGAAGATCAGGAGGGGGTCGGTTGATTTCGTCCGCGGCATGCCTGGCAGGTTCACCAGTTTGTAGGAGCAGGGGGCGGGGTAGTCAAGCTCGACGGCGTAGCTGACCCAGCCCTCCCGTTTGCCGTCGGTCATGAGCATCACCTCAAGCGATGGGCACTCGTCACGGATCGCCTCGACCTTCTCCGCGTTTTCGGCAATGGTGATGATCATCTTGACTTCAGCGGCCTGTATCCGGTATTTCAGGTCTTTTGAGGTCAGCATCGTCGTTGCTGGGCAGTAGACCGCTCCAAGTTTTATGAGGGCGATGACAAAGATCCACCACTCCGGGACGCGTGGGAGCATCAGCATCACACGGTCGCCTTTCTTGATCCCGTATTTAAGGCAGATGTTGACCGCCTGGTTTGAGAGGCGCATGAAGTCAAAGAATGTGTATTTCTTCTCGTTTCCTTTCTGGTCAACCCAGATCATTGCCAGTTTGTTCCTGTCCTTCTTTGCCCAGGCGTCGACCACGTCAAACCCAAAGTTGTAGTATTCAGGGACATCTATCCTGAAATTGGCACAGAGTTCTTCGTAGGAGGGTCGGTTTTGCTCTTCGTCAGCCATAACGCGATCCCTTAGAGGTTGCGCGTTTATGGTTTAAAAGGCTGCACCAAATGGCAGGGACATCCGCCGGGTGATGAGTTCCATTGAAAGCCGGGAACCAACGAAGAAGACCCTCTCACCGTCTCTCTCCGGAAAAACTCTCTTGCGGAAAGACCGGGGCACGGATAGAGAAACGGTCTGCGGCGATGCGCACCACCGGTAATCCGTCCTTCTGGAGGTTCATCAAACCAGGAGACACAATCTCAAAGTATATCGGGCTGACAGCCACAGGGAGGGGAACAGCCACCCATTACTATTATGGTATAAAAAATGATATTAATATCGATGGATGAGAAGGGATACGAGTCATTAAAAATTGAGAACATCGTCGCCTCCGGGGTGATCGCAGACGCTATCGACCTTGAAAGCGTATCCGAGAAGATAAAAAACTGCGAACTGAATACAAAGCGGTTCCCCGGGGCTGTCTACCGCATCGAGAAACCAAAGATTGCATCCCTGATCTTCTCCTCGGGTAAAGTGGTTCTCACCGGTATCAGGAGGCCGGAAGACCTCCAGGACGGTCTCGAGATCATTATGCGTTCTCTAAGAGATGCCGGTGTCGACACCTACAGCGAACCACAGGTCGCCGTCACGAACATAGTCTGTTCCTACGACATGGGAAAGTACATCAATCTGAACAAGGTGGTCATAACTCTGAACCTTGAGAACATTGAGTACGAACCAGAACAGTTCCCTGGACTTGTATACCGCATCGAGGACCCAAAGATCGTTGCCCTTCTCTTCAGTTCCGGTAAGATCATCCTGACAGGCGGAAAGAAGATCGAGGATGTCAAGAGGGGACTCGATTTTCTGGAGCAGCGGCTCGATACGATCATGTGATATGAGGTTTGCTCACGTTTTTTTTATTTTTAGGACGCTCCAGAGCGTTTTTACCACTAACAGATATCTCTGTCCGCTATCTTGAGATTTATTGGAATTTCGCTGTTCACTCGCTCCATACAGTTCATTCTTCCAGGACCCGGGATTTCCGACCACCACCAGGCAAACGCCAGAACCCTGCGAAAACCAGCAGGTCGCTGCTCCCAGGTCATACCGCTTCTTTTATTGGCTGAGAACCCATAACCATGTGGATCATTCAATAGAGTCTATCAGACGGAGACCACCACCATGGAGAAGGGAAAAGTCGTTCTGGCGTTTTCAGGAGGCCTCGACACCTCCATCTGTATCCCCCTGCTTCGCGAACATTACGGTTTCGACGAGATCATTACCGTCGCGGTCGACGTGGGCCAGCCCCCCGAAGAGATCGCACGTGCAACAGAGAAAGGGCGGATGCTTGCGGATAAGCACTACACCATCGATGCAAAGGAGAAATTCGTATCGGACTGCATCTTCCCCTCGATCAGAGCAAACGGTTCGTACGAGGGCTACCCCATGGGCACAGCGCTCGCCAGGCCTCTGATCGCCACAGAGATTGTGAAGATTGCAGAGAAGGAGGGAGCGTCAAAGGTCGCGCACGGCTGTACCGGAAAAGGAAACGACCAGCTCCGGTTTGACTTCGTCTTCAGGACCGCAGGCTACGATATCATCGCACCGATGCGGGAGATGAACCTGACCCGGGAGTGGGAGATCGCCTACGCCCGGGACCACGGCATCCCCGTCTCCGCGGCAAAGGACAAACCATACAGCATCGATGAGAACTGCTGGAGCAGGAGCATCGAGGGCGGTAGACTGGAAGACCCGGCCTTCCACCCGCCGGAGGATATCTACGCCTGGACGGTGTCCCCGAAGGATGCCCCTGACGCGAGGGAAGAGATCAGTATCGAGTTCGAGGAGGGTGTCCCGGTCGCCCTCAATGGAGATAGGCTTGCAGGACTCGACCTGATCCGGGAACTGAACCGGATAGCCGGGAGGAACGGTGTCGGCCGAAACGACATGATCGAGGACCGGATCCTGGGGCTGAAAGCCCGCGAGATATACGAGCACCCCGCCGCCACCGTCCTCCTCACCGCACATAGCGACCTCGAACACCTTGTGCTGACCCGATCGGAGATAGCGTTCAAGCGGATCGTCGACGATAAATGGTCGGAACTCGCCTACATGGGGCTTGTGCACGAACCCCTCTTCCATGCGCTGACGGCGTTCATCGATAAAACACAGGAACGCCTCAACGGCACGGTGGACGTGGGGCTCTATAAGGGCAGCGCCACGGTGCTCGGCCGCAGGTCGGATGCGGCGCTATACTCCAGCGACCTTGTATCCTTTGACTCGACGACGCTTGACCAGACCCACGCCGTTGGGTTCTCTAACTACTTTGGTCTGCAGGCACGCCTGCTCAAAAACCTGAAGAAGCGATGAGGGAGGGTGCCTACAGCACCTTCTTCCCCGCGTCTTTTCCCGGCGTGCACTCAAAGACGTCGGTGATCTTCATAACGACGAGCGATTTTGCCGGGTATTTATCACTCTTTGATCTCATCCAGTCCCGGAACTTCTCGTAATCGGGGCCTGATGTTCTGATCTCTGTGCTGCCCTTGACCTGGAAGCAGCGTTTGGTCTCTGGATCGTAGAAGGAGAGGGCGGCAATAGGGTTCTCCTGGAGGTTTTTGAGGGTCTTTTGCATGTAGTTGTCCATGATCCAGATGGTATCGTCGGCGACGAGTCGCATCGATGCCACCGGCGCCACGTTGGGAACACCGCTCTTTGAGGCAGTGGCAAGTGGCATAACTTTTGTTCGGTTAAATAACTCCTTAATCTCACCTGAAAGCGCAACCATATGGTTTCCACCTCCTGCCTGAAATGGAAACGGGCGCGGTGAAGCGCCGCGGGCATTCGTCAGGCAGTCGGTTTATCCGTGCTCCAGGTATATAAGAGATACGACAATAGACAATGATGCAACCACTTCACGGGCGTCAGCCGAAAGCCTCTCCCGAAAAGAACTCCATAAACGTCCTGGACCGCCTGTCCGCATCCCGGGGGTCGACGAAAATACGTTCACCCGGAGATCGAGCGAAGTTCCTTACCACACCGACCTGCGATTCTTCCCGCTTGCGATAAACCCCCCTCCACCACCGACTAAAACAGATAACCTCCTCCAGATCTCACCATTCAGCCACCTTTCGAGTCTTCGTCTTCCGGTTAACGCCAGGTATAATGGTCACCCCTGCCAGGGTACACTCACAACAGCGGTATTTTTACAATTATTCAGAAATACCAGCACAATTCTCGTAAATAGACTGCTTAAACTCACTTTGCGAGACCTTACCCGCACCTATGGGGGCATTGCGGCAGATGTTCTGCTCCGGGGCACCACGGTTCAGTAACTCCACATAAAGCAAAGGTTTGCTTTCTCCACCTCGAGGACGGGGGCAGTGCGGGGTTATTGGCCCCATGGCCGTGTCAGGAGGGCGTTAGCGAGACGATCCGAAGAGATACCTTCCCTGGCACCGTATCCATGGAGAATCACCTCCGGGAGGCTGACGGAGAGGGGGATGGAACATCCCCGGCCCCTGTCGCAGCGTGTCACCAGAACACTCTAGTTTCGGGCAGGGAGTTGAACACCCGCGCCTCCTCCCGCCACCTCGGGGGCGGGCAGTGATCGGAGATTGGCCCGGATTGCCGTGGACGGCGGGTCTCACCGTAAATCTGGAGATACCCCCCTGACACAGCATCCACGGATAATCGCCCCCGTCTCCTGCATCTCAGGTCGAACAGTATTCGCCGACCATCCCAAACTCCACGGCCGCGATAGATCCGGGATGGCCGTGCATGGGTCTTCTCCAGAGTCTCCCACGTGTTTCTGGTTTTAAACTACCAGGATCTAATATCAGGCCCCATAGCAAGTGTGCTCTTGTAATGGGAGCGATTTTTGAGCCTTGAAGTGAAAATCTAACGGCAAAATTAGGCTAAAGATCCAGGTAGTTCTGGAGATGGCTATAAAACAGATCATCCCCCGGCGGATCTGCAACAACCGGGGTCTTCAGAGATCAACAACCTGCCACACACTCCAGCAGGAGACCTGAGAGCGGCATATCGGTTCAAAAAAGCACCGGGAAGAGGAATTACTCCCCGACAAACTCTCTCAATCTCGCAAGGAGGTAGTCCTGGACCTCCTCCACAACCTCTTTCCTCCCACGGAACGCAAGCAGGTCACGTGCGTCCCCCTCCATGTTCGCAAACGACAACCTCTCCTGCCGCTGGACAACCTCGACATCAAACTTCTCAACAACATCGTAGATCATCTTACGGGGCACGCCCGGAGGAACGATCAGATCATAGAGTTGTTCCTGTTGCTCTTCTTCAGCCATTGGTTCACTTCCCTATTTTTATCCGGCGGGACATAATGCATGGCCCCCCACGCACCCCACCAAGCGGTTCTTTCGGCTTCCCGAGCGAGTTCATGCACCGCGCCATCAGTGCCGCTCCGCGAGCAAGACCGTCATCGACAAAGACCAGATGGTCGTTCGGGGTCTCGTAGAGTCCCCGCTCCATTATACCCTCAAGGATGTACTCGGGTTTTCGCCCCGAGATCGCTGCCCGCCCGGTGAACCCGATCGAAGAGTTCGGCGGGACCATCCCCCTCTCAATGGCGACGTCGACCAGACGGAGCGCCATCCTGGCACAGACGCGATCGATCACCTCGTTCAGCATTCCGATGCCATGTTTCTCGTGGATCTCGCGCCCGATCTCCCCGAGCGCCGGGATATCGCTGCCGTTCTCGCCCACATCACACCCGATAAGAGCAATACCAGACTTCTCGGCAATATCGGCACAGACCGGGACCCGACCAAACTTTCTCCGGTCAGGAGGGACGATCCGGATATCGATATGCTCGTGGCACCGGTCGACGTATTCATCGACGATCGACCGTTTCCTGCCGCCAAACGAAGCCGTGACACTGTGATCACCAAAGAGGTCAAGAGCGGTCCCCGTCCGGCCCTCCACAAGCCCGGTGCCCCGGACGATTGCATCCGGTACCGCCCCAGCCAGCCCACAGAAGTTCCCGATCGTCCGCGCAAACGGGTTCGGGTCGTCGCGGGCTACATCGCTTGTGATCCGACCATCAAGCGTCGTCCCGAAATCAATGGAGATACAGGGGTTCCGGAAATCGACCGGCGTCCACTTGGCACCCTCTTTGATACCCGCCATCGCAAGCTCACCCTCCATCTCGTTTGCCACCATCTCGACGCCGGTAGACCCAAGCGGCGGCAGGACTCCGGCCACCGCACCGACAAAGACCACCCTGTCAGCAAACGAGTATGCCCGGAGTTTCGGGGGGAGGTTCTCGATCGACATAGGTGGCGTCATCTTCCGGGGAGGGACACCCGCTGCGAGACAACCGTTTGCCAGGGCGATAACAAAGTCCCCGACCTGGTCGGGAGAGTCCATCGCAGCCACAACCCCGGTGCTCCGCACGACAAAGTCCAGGTCGTCCTTGATGCTCAGGCGAGCCTCTTTGTGGCTCTGGAGGAGGGTGTCGCGCACAAGGTCTGTAACCGACTCTCGCGTCAGTTTGGTGCCGTCCAGCGTCTCCCCGAAGATGGTCTCACCCGGTTTTGGAGGCCGAACATCCCGACTCATGGTCACGGTCTTGTTGATGATATACGTCCTGCCTGTCTCCAGGTTTGTGCCGGTAAGGATACACTTTGTTGTGGTGTTGCCCATCTCAACAGACGCCACGATGAAGTATGGTTTAACGCGGTACTCGGGAACGCCCGCACCCGCTCCGTGCATGATCGAGGGCGGAGGCGGACTCTGGACAATATGTGGTGTGGGTTTTAAAAATCGCTCCAGAAAGCGGGCACACATAGTAGTCGTTTTTCCCGCCTCCCTGCATATATCTTTCCATCTGACCGTATGGAGCCAGGGGCAGGAAAAACGGAGCAAATGTCCGAGCGGCTGTGTCACAAGGGGTCAATTTCATGCAGCAGTGAACGGCAAAATAGCAGGCTTTTTGAGGTTACACGCACCCACCTGCCGACGAGGGCCCCAAACAACGATTATAGACCAGACCGGAGATCTCATTCCCCGGGGAGAGGATGAGGAACGTCCCCCATAATACCACCCTCTTCAGGGCCAAAACCCGTCCCCATCCGGGCGAGTCACAGATAGAGCGATATAACTCACTCCTCCGATGGCATCTCGCCCCTGATCAGCCTCACAAGCAGCGCCTTCTGCGCGTGGAGCCTGTTCTCGGCCTGGTCCCAGACGATG
>DAFR01000041.1:7110-7277 GCA_002497965.1 Methanomicrobiaceae archaeon UBA436
ACAGGAGCCCCGGGCACCGCCAGTTCCAGAAGACGGGAATCGATCGTGTAACCCTGGAACGCCTGCAACCGTTCAGCGCGCTCGTCTTCATTCCCCATCGAGACCCATATATCCGTGTAGAGGACGTCCGCCTCGCGGACAGCCTCCACCGGGTCGGTGAGGATGGT
>DAFR01000102.1:0-2131 GCA_002497965.1 Methanomicrobiaceae archaeon UBA436
CAAAAAGGAGGGAGGCAATTTGAAGATACCTGATGGAGATTGCAGGATTGTCCTGACCGCGGATCGCACTCTCATGAGCGATTATCATCATAACGAATTTCTGGGGTTTGGAACATGCGCCCCACCAAACGTCCTCCCAAACTGGTTTTATAAATGGCTCTTCTTCCCGCCCATCAAGACAGAGGGCGGAGTGCCAGTCGCTGCACCATATGGTCTGCGGAAGATCGAGGGCGAACTGGCACTGGAAGGGTTTGATGCGGTGGTGGTCGATCCCGACCACCTGGGCAAATATCTTGAGAATGCAAAAGTTCTGAGCGTATATGTCATGGATCCTTTCGGTCTGGGCCCGGCATCAAGCACCTTCGCCTTCTTCCTTCAGAAAGAACCGTTCCTGGCCGGGTATTTCCGTAAATTGATGACCAGCAAAGAGATAAAAGAGGCAAAAGAGCGCGGCCTCAAGGTTATCCTCGGCGGCCCCGGCGTCTGGCAGTTCAGATATAGGCCTGAGTTCGCCAGGAAGTATGGGATTGACTGCATCATTGAGGGCGAAGGTGAGAAGGTCATTGGAAAGATTGTCCGGGCTGCACTGAACGACGAAAACCTCCCAGAATATTATGAGGTACCTCCTGAAGAGGTTCCATCTCTGGAAGAGATACCGGGGATCATCGCCCCCTCTATCAACGAGCTCGTTGAGATCGGCCGTGGGTGTTGCAGAGGGTGCAGGTTCTGCAACGTAACCCTGAGGCCTTTGAGGTGGTACCCATACGAAAAGATCCTGAAAGAGATTGAGGTAAACCGAAAGACCGGAAACGGTGTGTGCCTTCATGCCGAGGACGTGATGCTCTATGGCTCAAGGAACACCACTCCAGACGCCGAGAAACTCACCAGACTTCACGAGATTGTCTCGGATAAGTGCGATGGGATAGGATGGAGCCACTGCTCTCTTGCGGCGGTCGCATCGAGCCCGAAACTCTTCTCGCAGGTTGCCGAGATCATACTCCAGAAACAGTCCTGGTGGGGTGCCGAGGTCGGTATAGAGACCGGTTCTGCGGAACTGGCAAAGAAGATTATGCCTGCAAAAGCCCATCCATTCAAGGTCGAGGAGTGGCCGGAAGTCATCCGCACCGGGATGGGCCTGATGCACGACAACATGCTGGTGCCGGCATGCACCCTGATCGTGGGCGGGCCGGAGGAGACTGAGGATGATCTCATCAAGACCATAGAGATGATGGACGATCTCAGGGATATCAGAAGCCTGATCGTGCCCTTATTCTTCGTTCCGATGGGCAGGTTCAGGGATGAGGAGTGGTTTGATGAGACTGAGATGAACAGCCTCCACCAGGAACTTCTGTTAATGTGTTTGAGGCATGACCTCTACTGGGCAGACAGCCTGATCGATCTCTCGATCGGGCGAGACTGGCCCGGCAAACTCAGGAGTTCCTTCTATAAACTCTTTGTAGAGCTGGTCAAACGGAGGATAGAACGTGAAGGGGTAGAGATCTGAGCGCAGGTGGCAGTCCCCGCGTATTGCCCTGGTATGAGGATGGGCGTGGTCGGCGATGCAGTTGCAGCGCTGATCAGCGGAGATCCAAATGGATTATGAGCGGGCGCATCCGGTTCCAGATAATACCCCTCCCGGTGGATTGGTGCAGTGCTGGCAGGTCACAGGCGCCCCGGAACAAAAAAAAGATCAAATGAACCGGGGCTTCCTCGAGAGGCAGCCCGGCGTGTAGAGCGGGCGGAACGGTTTACCTTCGGTCTCCATTCTCACCGCCTGGATGAGTTCGCTCTCGGTCATCGTCTCCCGGCACGGTCGTTTCTTCTCCGAGAGTCTCCTGATGGTGACCGTGAGCCTGCCGGTCTCGGCCTCCAGGTCGCCGATCATAACGACGTAGGGCACCCAGTCCATCCCGGCCTCCCGGACCTTCCTGTTCACACTCTCGTCCCGGTCGTCGATGTCAACCCGGATGCCTGCCGCCTTCAGCCGGCCGGCTATATCCTCGGCAAAACAGACGTGCCGCTCTGCCACCGGCACCAGCCGCACCTGGGTCGGCGCAAGCCAGGTCGGGAACGAGGGCACCTCCTGGGTCGCGGTGTTCTCGAGCATCGCGCAGATCACCCGCTCGATCGA
>DAFR01000102.1:2193-13365 GCA_002497965.1 Methanomicrobiaceae archaeon UBA436
ATCGATCTGGACGGTCGGGTTCTCGATCGGCCTGCCCTGTGCATCGATCGCCGCAAGGTCCACCTTCGCGATCCAGTAATGGCTCCGCTCAGAGAGGATATCGATCAGCATCGGCACCCCCGAATTTGCGACGATCTTCTTCACCCAGGGTTCATACTGCTCAAAGAAGTCCCGGGTACACCTGAAGACCCCGACAAGGGGCGTCTCGAGGTCGCGGCCGCTCTTCCAGCCCATCGCCAGTTGCTCCTCGAACGCCGCAAGCGCATCATCCATGTCCAGGCAGAGTGTGTGCATATCAGGCATCGTGAAGGCGCGGAGACGTTTTAGCCCGATAACCTCGCCCTTCTGCTCGTGGCGGAACGAGTATGTCGAGAGCTCGTAGAGTTTCATTGGCAGGGTGTTTGGCGAGATGTGCATGCTGTTCATGATGGAGAACATACCGAAACACGCCGCAAACCGCAGCATCATATCACGGTTGCCGCTCTTGAACCTGTACTGCCGCTCCCCGAACCTGGCGGCGTGCTCCGCAATAGCCTTATCCGCGAGGTCATACATCACCGGGGTCTCCACCGGCATCGCACCGTAATCGAGCACCTGCGAGAGGACATAATCGGCAAGAAGGTCGCGGATCAACTTGCCCCGGGGCATCCAGCGGAGGTGGCCGACGTCCGAGCGCTGTTCATAATCCACAAGTTCCTTCGCCCGCATCAGATCAACGTGGGCCGGCTCGACCCCTTCCTGCCCAGCGTAACCGATCTCCTTCTGGACAAGGCAGGCAAACGGCGTATTTCCAGCCGCGTAGTCAGCGGCGTCCCGGCGCTCGCCCTCGGGTGTGATGACGAAGAACTCATGCTCGATCTCCTTCTTTGCGGCGGCCGCAACCCCTCCCCCCGGGACGATCGTCCTTGAGAGCTCGGACAGCGGATGACCCTTACAGGAGAGAGAGAACGCCTTATACCAGCCAAAAGGCGCCCTTCTCACAACAAAACCGTCCTCCTGCTCCCGGAGCGCCTCCTCAATATTCCGGAGAGCGCTAACCGCCACCTCCGGTGACGCCAGGTTGGAAGAGAGGTGTGCGTAGGGGTAGATCATTATATTGGTCGTGCCGAGTTGCCTGGCTGTGTTGACGATCTCCTCGACCGCCTGCCGGACGGCATCATCGATATTCTCCTCGTCGAGAGACTCTACCGCGCAGAAGACAGCAAGCGCCTCATCGAGTCCGTCCTTCAGGACGGCATCCTCTTCGGCGGCCTTCGTCTTCTTCCGTGCCTCATACTCGATATGATCAGAGTGAATCAGAAGAAGTCGCATTGGTATCCCCAGTTGAATCGTTCAATGTCTGTTTTCCTGCTATATAGTGCATAACGCTCTCTGACGGTGCCGCACCAACGAGAGCGACCCGACCTCGCGGCGGCGGGGGCGTTTTTGCCGTGTCGTCAGCACCTCATCAGGTGCGGCGCGCGTTCTCATGGTAGCGGGAGAGCGTCGCCTGCCGCTGGTTCATATACTTTGCATCCTTCTTCATGTAGTAGGGGCGCGCGGCACGGTCGGTGTGGTAGAAGACCAGCTGCCCGATCGCCATCCCGGCGTAGACCCTGACCGGTCTGGAGTTCACGTTGCACATCTCAAGCGTGATCGTCCCCCGGAACCCCGCATCGATCCAGCCTCCAGTCTGGTGGAGTTCGACCCCCAGGCGTGCGATGCTGCTCTTTCCCTCGATGCTTGCCACGATATCGTCGGGAAGGTCGATCGACTCCAGCGTCTCGCCAAGCAGGAACTGGCCCGGCGCAAGTACAATAGAGTCGGCCACGGTCTCCTCAGTCCCCGCGAAGATGGTCTCCTTCTCAAAAGGATCGATCACCATATCCCCCGGAACGTACCAGACAAAGTGCGACCCAAGCCTGATATCCAGCGAGTTTGGCTGGATCAGGTCGGGATCATATGGTTCAACCTTTATATGCCCCCGCCTGATCCGGTCCTCTATCTGCCAGTCGACAAGAATCATTCTATCACATCTCTCCTGCAGACTATTCCTTGTTTTCGAGATGCCACTCCGCCCGCCGCATCAACCCGTGCAGCGTGCTCACCTCACGGGTCGTCAGTTTAGTCCGGCCAAGCACACGGCGGATGAGTGTCAGCGTGTTCTCCCGCTTGAAATCCGGATGTTCGATCCGGTCGAGAAACGCGTCTATGTGACGGTAGAGCGACTCCATCTCGACTGGCCCGGCCAGCAGATACGTCCCGCGCGGCAGGCCGGCAAGTTCGTAGCAGAGGATACCAACAGCGTGGGAGAGGTTAAGGATGGGGTAGACCTCCGATGTGGGGATGGTGCAGATCAGGTTGGCGCGCTCGAGTTCGGCGTTCGAGAGCCCCCAGTTCTCCCTCCCAAAGAGGATCGCGACCGATCCATCGATATCGGCGATGACCTCTCTGACCTCTGCCGGCGTGTAGTAGGGCATCCGCATCGGGGTGCAGACGGATTTGCTCACCTCACCGGTTGTCGCAACAACAAAGTCGAACTCCCGGTAGACATCGTCGAGCGTCATCCGCCTGGCGGAATCAAGGACGTCGCGAGCGTGAGATGCGCGCATGAAGGCCTCGTCGCCAAGCGCGCAGGGGTTGACCAGCACCAGACGGTCGAACCCGAAGTTCTTCATCACCCTTGCGGTAAACCCGACGTTTCCCTCATAGAGGGGTTCGACCAGGACGATAGAGATCTCTGGCATACTCCCTTTTCAGTGCACCGCCCGGACGGTCGCCCGGAGCACCTCGATCCCTTCCTCGTAGACCGCGTTTCCTACAACGATCGTGTCGGCATACCGGCCCATCTCAGCAGCCTGTTCGGCCGAACGTATTCCCCCACCGTAGTAGAGGAGGGCATCCTTGATCGCACCGGCCGCCGCCCGCACGATCTGCGGATCCCCGTATCTCCCGCTGTACTCGATGTAGACGATCGGGAACCTGAAGTAACGGTCAGCTACCTGTGCAAACGCCGCCACCTCCATCGCAGAGAGGTTGCAGTCTGCTCCCGTCACCCGGCCGACCGCCGAGTCGGGGTTGAGGACTATGTAGGCCTCGGGCACAACCATATCCCAATTTATGCCATCGCCGTTGTTGAGGAGCCAGGTGTAGTGCTTTCCGACGATCCAGCGGACGTCGTTTGTGTTCAGCACGCTCGGCACAAAGAGATGGTCGATCCCACCATCGAATATGGCGCAATCGGGGCTCGCCGGCTCGACCACCACCGGCAGCCCGTAGGGGGAGACCTGGTCCAGGAGTTCAAGGAGGTTATCCCGTGTCACGTTCTGCGTGCCCGAGAGCATCAGGGCATCGGTGCCGCTTGTTGCGATCTCCTCGATGGCTCCACCCGTGAGGCGCTTATCGGGATCCAGTTTTGTCACGTGGGTCCACGTCTTCCAGTTGGCGTGCATTGTCTATCACTTCAGGTGGTCGATGTAGTCATGGATCCTGGCCTTCGGGATGCCGGTGATGGAGGAGACCATCTCCGGGTCAGCCTCCAGGAGTGTTTTGGCATCGTATACCCCTGCAAGGTATAGTCTCTGAAGGGTCGCCTCGCCCAGCCCCGGGACCCCCAGGAGTTCTTTTCGTCCGCGTTCGATCACCTGTCTGGTTATCTTTGGCGGGGTGGGGCGGCCGAGATACCTGCATACCAGGTCCACATGTTTATGTACGGTTTCCGGGTTAATGCCGGTTTTGCCTGCTAGGTAGGGGATGGGAAGGTAACATAGGTCATCGGGACTGCTGATGCCGGCCTCAAGGTACTTCTTCAGGCTGACAGCAGGAACCCCTGCCTCCCTCAAGGCGCGTTCGCTGGAGAGCCGGCGCGCTTCATCGAGCAACTCGTTTGCAGCCGTCTCGGGGATTCCCGCTCTCTTAAGTGTTGCAACCTCGGCCTGAGAGAGAGCGTGGATATCACCGATCCCTTCTTCAAGCAGGTTCTTGAAGATCCTCACGTAGCTCCGCCCTTTCTTCGGGGGGACTATCTTCCGGACGAATTTCCGCAGTTCCGACCTTCTGCGAAGAATCTCAAGCGCATCTTCAGCCTCCCCTGCAAGCCCTCTCGCCTCCTCGATATCGACACCCAGGACCTCTGCGAGCTCTTCTGGTGGCATGCCTGCAATATCGGATACAGTGTATATGTGCTGTTCGTGCAGACGCTGCAGCAGGTCATCGGTCATCGAGGGCATGAGGAAAAGCGCCTCAATGTTGGAGGATATATGGCTGCATAGCGGGCAACCGAGGTCCCAGGGGCGGGCGCCTTTCTTGATCAGGCGGATGTGAGCGAGGTTGTGCTTCTCACAGGTCTCATCCGTCCTGATGGCCCTGCCCCAGGCTGTGCCGGGCAAACTGATGTTGAACCGGCACTCCGGGTAGCCGGTGCATCCGATGAACTGGGAAGCCCCGCTATGCCGGATCCGGAGATCGCGGCCGCAGACGGGGCAGGGGCCGACGGTACGCTCCTCAGCGGTCTGCTCCATGATCTCGTTTCCGATCTCCGACTCGTGCGCCTCAAGATTGTCAAAGACCTGGTGCAGCATCTGGCGCGACTCGGTGATGACATTGTCGCGGGAGCGCCGGCTCTGTTTTATGAGCTGCATGTGCTCCTCAAGCGTCCTGGTCATCTCCGGCTCAGTGATCGTCGCGGCGTGGTTGTCGAGCGCGTCTATGACCGCCCTGCCGACAAGCGTCGGCCGGAGAGGGTTCCCCTCCACATACCGCCTTGAGATCAGTTTCCCGATCACCTCGTGCCTGGTGCTCTTTGTACCGAGTCCGAGTTCCTCCATCACCTGGATGAGCCGGCTCTGAGAGTAGCGTGCGGGGGGTTGCGTCTCTTTCTCTTCGAGTTTCACGTCTATTATAGGCAGCCGTTCACCCGGCTTAACCTCAGGAAGGATGGTCTCCTTCGCTTCCGAGTATGGGTAGACCCGGCGCCATCCCGCATCTATGAGCCTGCCGCCCGTGGCGCGGTAGGTCTCACCAGATGCATCAAATGTATACCGGGTGGTTGCCCATTTCGCGTCCGGGGAGAGGGTTGCCAGGAACCGTCGCACAACCAGTTCGTAGACCTTCCACCGCTCCTCCCCGAGAACCTCACGGCTTGCTGCCGCGGTCGGGTGGATGGGGGGGTGGTCGGTGCTCTCCTTCTTGCCGCGTGTAGGGGTGGGACGCCGGTTCTGCTGCACCCAGGCGACGTCCTTATCAAAGACCCCTCCCTTCAGGGCCTCCAGGATACCGTTCAGGTTCAGCGACCCCGGGTAGACCGTGTTGTCCGTCCGGGGATAGGAGATGTAACCGTTCATATAGAGGTCCTCAGCGATCCGCATCGCGTTTGCCGCCGAGAACCCGAGTCTGGCCGCCGCGACTATGAAGGTCGTGGTATCGAACGGTGTCGGCGCACGGTCGACCTTCTGCCCCTCCTCCACGTCCGTGACAACAAGAGGCTCCTTTGTCCTCTCCTTCGCGGTGAATGCCGCGTCGCGGTCGGTGAACCGACCGGTGGTGTGTCGGGCCTCAAATGCTGTTCCGTCCTTCTCGGTCGTGAGCGAGAGCATCCAGTATGTCTGGGGCACAAAGTTCTCGATCTCGCGCTCCCGGTCGACGATCATGGCAAGCGTCGGGCTCTGGACGCGGCCGACGGAGAGGATATCCCTGCCGCCACGGCGTGCCGCAAGGCTGAGGAACCGGGTCAGCGCCGCCCCCCACATCAGGTCGACCGTCTGGCGGGCCTCGCCTGCGGCCGCCAGGTTAAAATCGAGTTCGACTGGGTTTTCAAAGGCCGCCCGTATCTCCGCCGGGGTTATCGCCGAGAACCTGGCGCGGTTGATCCTGACGTCGGGGTTCACCGCACGCACAAGTTCGTAGGCCTCTTTACCGATCAGTTCACCCTCGGTATCGTAATCGGTGGCGATGGTGACGAGATCGGCCTTTTTCGCCAGTTTCTGGATGAGGTTAACTATCTTCTTCTCGGTTGGTTTCTTGACCATCCCGGCATCGATGAGACTTCGCGGTGTGTGGGTTGTGCTTCGCCAGTTTGCGTAGCCCGGTTCAAAGTCCACCTCAACCACATGCCCTTTGAGGCCCACAACCGTCCTGTTGTCGAACGAGTAGGTGAAGACACTTCCGTCTTTTGTTGTCTTTACCTTCTCGTTGCCTGCAAGGATCTGCGCGATCCGCTTGGCCGAGATGTTCTTCTCTGCGATTATAAGGTGCACTCTGATTACACCTCACCTTTATCGATGTATTCAGCCACCATGCGCCCGAGTTCCCGTGGGTCCGCCCGACCGCGGGTCTCTTTCATCACCTGTCCGACCAGGAAGTTCAGTGCGCCTTTCTTCCCCGCCCGGTAGTCGGCAACCGCCTGCGGGTTTGCGGCGACCACATCCCGGATGACCACTGCAAACTCGTTCCCCTCGCCCCTGACAAGTCCTTCGCGTTTGACTATCACGGCGGGAGGTTCACACGGCCTTCCAGCGGCGCAGGCATCAAGCATTTCACGCAGCACCTGGACTGCAACGGTATCGGTGATGGTTCCTGATCTGATGAGTGCCAGGAGTTCTATGAAGCGGTTGGCGGGAACGTCGGTGATCCGCATCCCGCGGTAGTTGAGTTCTCCAAGCAGCGTGTCGGCCACCCAGGTTGCTGCGAGGAAGGGATCGACGTAGGCGACCTCCTCGTAGAAATCAGCAAGTCTGGGGTCGCCGGTCAACGTCCTCGCGTGGTTTAACGATATCCCGTACTCTGCCATGAACCTCTCTTTCCGGGCGGTGGGCAGTTCGGGCAGTTCGATCCCGGTGACCAGGTCGGCGACCCGGAACGGTCGGAGATCTGGTTCGGTGAAGTAGCGGTAGTCCTGCTCCTCCTCCTTGCTGCGGGCGGATGTGGTTATCCCCCGCGCTTCCATGAAGTGCCGGGTCTCTCGTCCAACCTTCTGGCCTCGCCGAAGGAGGTTCCTCTGCCGGGTCACCTCGAAGGTGAGGGCCTTCTCGACACCCTTGTAGGATGAGATGTTCTTGACCTCAACCCGCTCAGAGCCTTCAATCGAGATGTTTGCATCGACACGGAGTCCTCCCTCACGGTCGCCGTCGAAGACCTCGAGGTATTCCAGGATCGCCCGAAGCCTGTTGAGAAACCGGCGCGCCTCCTGAGGGGAGCGTAGATCGGGTTCCGTGACTATCTCAAGCAGCGGGATGCCGGAACGGTTGTAGTCGACGAGCGAGTAGCCAGACCCTCCAGCAACGTGGATGAGCCTTCCCGGATCCTCTTCGAGGTGTATACGGCTGATGCGGACGATCTTTTCATGACCCTCGTCGTCCTCGATCTCGACCGTCCCCGCGACCGCGAGCGGTTTGTCATACTGGGTGATCTGGTATCCCTTCGGGAGGTCGGGGTAGAAGTAGTTCTTCCGGGCAAACTCCGACTCTTCCAGCACCTCCATGCTGAGGGCTTTTGCCACCTTCAGGCCGTGTTCGACAGCTCGTATGTTCAGTCTGGGGAGCGCACCAGGCAGACCGAGACAGATGGGGCAACAGTGGGTGTTGGGCTCGTCGTCCCGGTAGTCTGTCGAGCAACCGCAGAAGAGTTTTGTTGCGGTGGATAACTGGACATGAACCTCAAGCCCGATGATCGTCTTCATCGCCCTGCCCCCTGCTCGTAGGCGTATGCGGCATCGATGACCCGCTCGTCCTCAAACCGTCTTCCCATCATCTGGAGACCAACCGGGAGACCGTCCACTCTGCCGGCGCATGGCACGGATATCGCCGGGATACCGGCAAGGTTTGCCGGCACCGTCAGGATATCGGATAGGTAGAGTGAGAGCGGGTCGGTCTTCTCGCCAAGCCGGAATGCAACGGTAGGCATTGTAGGTCCAGCGATTATATCTGCGCTGCGGAACGCCCGTTCGAAGTCCAGTCTGATGTTCCGGCGCGCTATCTGTGCTTTTGCGTAATATCGGCCGGCGTAGCCTGCGGAGAGGGCAAATGTGCCGAGCATGATCCGGCGCCTGACCTCGGTGCCGAACTTCTCTCGCCGGATCTCCCTGTAGGCCTCGTGCCAGGGTTTTCTGATATCGGCCGCAGGGCCGTAGCGAATACCGTCGAACCGGGCCAGGTTCGAGGAGGCCTCGCCTGTGCAGATTACGTAGTAGGCGGCGAGCGCATAACGCATCGCCGGGATGCTGACCGGGACTGTCCGGGCACCCATGTCCTCCAGTATGCCGATGGCGTCCCTGACGGTCTCTGCAACGCGGGCGTCCACACCTTCACCAAAGTACTCTTCGGGTATCCCGACCCGGAGCCCATCAACATTGGCTGATGGCTGATGATCGTAGGGGCGGTCGATCATCGTTGAGTCGCGGGGATCGTATCGCGCGATCACGGAAAGCAGTCTTGAGACGTCCTCCACCGTCCGGGCCATCGGCCCTATCTGTTCGAGGGAGTTGGCGTAGGCGATAAGCCCGTAGCGTGAGACCCTGCCGTATGTGGGTTTGAACCCCACGATACCGCAGAAGGCTGCGGGGCACCGGATCGAGCCGCCGGTATCGGTGCCAAGCGCCATCGGGACGAGCCCTGCGGCGACGGCGGCGGCGCTCCCGCCGGACGAACCGCCGGGAACCCGCGAGGTGTCGACGGGGTTTGTTGTGGGGCCGAAAGCGCTCGTCTCGGTGGTTGTGCCCATACCGAACTCGTCCATGTTGGTCTTGCCGACTATGGCGGCACCCGCCCCTTTGAGGAGTTCCACGACATGTGCGTCATACGGCGGGATGTAGCCTTCGAGGATCCTCGAGCCGCAGGTGGTCTTGATGCCCGCTGTTGAGATGTTGTCCTTGACCGCGATGGCGGTGCCGGCGAGCGCCCCATCAGAGAACGGCGCTTCGCTGCAGGTGGTGATGAAGGCGTTGTAGCGGTCATCCGGTGAGAATTCAAGGGTTCCCGCCACTCACATCACCCTTGGCGCCTTGATAAACCCGTTCTCCGTCGATCCTGCGTTCTCCAGCACTTTTTTCTGCGGGAGCGAGGGCCTGGGCTCATCCTCCCGAAAGACGTTCACCATCCCGCTCTCGGGGGCGCTTTCGCCTTCTACGGTATCGAGAATCTCAAAATAATCCAGAATCGCATTAAACTGGCTTGTGAACTCCGAGATCTCCTCTTTTGAGATCCCGATATCCGCAAGTTCTGCTATATGCTCTATCTCCCTCTCAGTGATCATGTTCCGCCCTGCTGATCTCAGTTAAGTACCGTTGTATCGATTTTTTATAACCATTGTCACATGCGAGGTTCCGGATGGTCCTGTAGATCCCGCTCCCGTATTGCATCGCTTTCTTCTCCGTCCAGGCAATCTCGGCGGGGATGTGGCGTTCTGCGATCACGCGGAGGGGGTATTTTCTCACACCACCGCGCACCCTCATCGATGCCGGGATGGTCTGCGCGGCGCGCAACACCCGGAGATCCTGGTATGGCATGGAGAAGTAAGCACCGTGCAGCGCCGCAACCGCCTGATCCCGTGCCCGCTGGCGCGGAAGATCCGCGAAGTCGCGCTCGAGTTCCGCCGCAAGGTCTGTGGAGGAGAGGTAGCGGGCGTAGCCGCCGAAGATCTCGTCTGCCCCCTGGCCTGCCAGGATCCGGGTATGCCCCTGCTCTTTTGCCAGGGCCGCAACAAAGTATAATGTTGTCGCGATCGAGGCGTCGACCGGATTCAGAGAGCCGGGGATGACCCGGACGACCCGGGAAAGCGCGTCCGCAACTTCATCCTTTCCAGGCGATATGACCGTGAGGTCGAGATCCATCGTCCTGGCGGCTTTTGTTGCACGCGCGAGGTCGTGCGACCCTGGGAGCCCCACGGTCACGCAGGGGAGGCGGGCGAGGTGGGCGATGAGAGCGGAGTCGACCCCGCCGGAGAACGCCACAACACCTTCATCGCTCCGGAGTTCGACCGCGGTGACGATCGCCTCCTCCAGGCTGCAGGGAGGGGAATCGGGGTTTACCCGGGCAACCGGCCGCCCGCCGCAGCAGATGGTTCCCGGGGGGACGGGGCCGGGCATTATACCGAGGTTGTCCCGCGCGGTGCAGTCATCCCACTCGAGGAGGAACTCGCCGCCGCAGCGGGCAAGGCTCTTCGGGTTTGCGGCAAGCATCCGCTCAAGTTCGGCAGTGGTAAGCCGGACTCTGTCGTGTTCGATCCAGCCCTTCAGTCTCATACAACCGCTCTTCCGCACTCTATGCCGCCCGGGGGATTCTGATCGCGTAGGACGAGGTTTGAAATAATGGTTGCTGTGGTTTTCATCGATGTCGCCTTGAAGGCGCCGCGCAAGAACCATACCGCCATGGGTGCTGGGAGCAGGGGGAGAGATTCGCGAGATGTCGCTTCCCGTAGAACATCTCTTGCGGCCTGGCTGTTTAAGGGGAAATGGGCCATCCCCCTGCATGAAAGCCCCGATAGATGCCGTGCTCCGGGTGCAGCACAAGATTTCAGGAGAGTGGCTCAAAAAATTACTGAGGGATATCTTCCCAGCGGTCTTTAAACTCTTTCTCGACATCTGGGAGGGTGGTGTACTCCATCTCGCTCAGGGAGAGTCGGTGCGGCTCGAAAGGTCCGTGGGCCCTGATCATATTGGAGAGTTCACAGCACTGCAGGCGGACACCGTCAAACGCCGGGTCGTCGAACATATCCGCGGGCCCGATCAGCCTGCCGTTGCAGACCTGGAACCCGAGACAGATGACCCGTGGCGGTCCATCGAACTGTGTGCAGTTTGCATCACAGACACCCACCGGCATGAACGGCCCGTGGTGCGAGCCGCGCATCCAGCCTGCCACAAGGATTGGTGTCCTGAATGGGTCGAGAACCTCGCCAACCGCCGGGAACCCGCTCTGCGCCCTGATGATCATGACAGGGTCGTCCTTGCCGACATAGCGCCCGGCAATCAGGCTCAGCCGCTGGGTGCTGGTGGAAGCCGCGATAAGCCCGTTCTTCTTCCAGACATACTTGATAACGTAGCGGCTCGGTGCCCCGATATAGGCCAGGAGGCTGTAGGACTCCTCCGGCGTACTGAACCTGATCCTCCTCTTCTCCATGACATCATGGACCTCGAATATGAATCCCTCGTGGAGCGAGGGGTCGATGACGAGACCGGACGTGTTGAAGGGGTCGGCAAAGATC
>DAFR01000102.1:13416-16633 GCA_002497965.1 Methanomicrobiaceae archaeon UBA436
CAAACTCCATCTCGGCAACACCGGGCCCCATACCCTTGACGTTGCCGCTGAACGAATCGCTGAGCAGGTCCTGGCCGGCGCCGTAGAGTTTCATCTCCCTGGCAATCCCGGCACACTCCATAAATATGTCCCAGGCCAGCCTGTGGATCTCCTCATCATCCTCACCCCTGGTATGAGTCATGATAAGCTCCAGGTCGTCACCGCAGTGGGTGACATAGGAGTCGATGATGAGGTTGCCTTCTGCCTCTTTAAGCCGCCGGGCGGCTGCCTCGAGGATCTTCGGGTGGGTTCGGGAATGTCCCGGGAAACTGCCTACGTCTGCTTTAATCACGGATACAGTAGTCTTAACCATATTCTTCACCACTGGTTGAGCGGGCGGATGCCCCTATGAGTAGTTGATAGGTACACTGTATATGTAAGTGTTGTTGCCCTCAAAAATAGGTTGCTCGTGGGGCTCCCATCTCACCGGCTGTTTCAGCGGGGGCAGACAGACTATGGCGGCTCTGGATTAATCGATCCTGATCGGTCTGCCCCTTGAAAACCTGACCTCTAGAACTCCGTGCCTGTATCTTGACTCCATCGAGTCCGGATCCACCGGCGGCAAATCGATCGAGGCCACCTGGCTCTCACCTGCAATGATCGTCAGCGTGCCGTTGATGAACAACAGCCGGATCTCATGCCCCTCAAATCCAGGAAGGTCGGCTGCAACCGTCACATCGTCATCGGTCGTGTAGATCTCGACTGTCGGCTCCATGTTCATCCCGACGGTTTCAACCTCTTCATCTGGTGGATCGATCCCGTCTTCTCCCGCCTGACTATTCCCGACGCCCTTAACGCCGATCCTGAAACCGCACGCAATCGTCCTGCCCGGCTCCTCGTGCTCCATGAGGCGTCTTATCGGTGCGTTGATCAGTTCAAAGGTGTCTTCCGGTGCCTCGCTCACCTCAATCGCATCTGACGGTGGGGGCCCTGCTGGACCCCCGGATAGAGGGCGTCACGGGCTGCTCGGGATACCTCCTCAGAAGGCCGTGCCCATCTGAGCCATCGGACGTTCCAGTTTCTTCTTCAAGTCCTCTGTGAGGCGCTTGATCTCGCCAAAGTCCTTCTTCCTTGCGTATACCGCATTTTTGAGGGCGCTTGTGAGATCTTTGACTTTCTGTTCGGTCTTGTCGGTCTCCTGCAGCCTGGCACGTTTGATCATCGAGCTGGCCTCCTCGAGCAGCGACCGCTGCTCCTGGTTGTAGAGGAACTTCCAGGCCTGGCGCTCGTACTCTTCCAGGCGTTCGAGATCGAGCGTGCCCTTCACGCGGCCAAGGGCCTCCTCGAAGTGCTTCTTCGTGATCCTGACGTTGCCGATCGCCTGGCGCCGCTCCTCCTCACTCTTTTCGCCCATTGCAGTGATGAACTCGCGCATTGCGGCCAGTTTCGCCTCGCGGACGAGCGCCTCTATGTCAGCACCGACATATCCCTCCGTCCTATCGACCAGTTCGTCGATGTTGACGTCTTTTGCCAGTATATCCTTGTTCCGGAGGTAGACCTCAAAGATCTTCTTCCTGCTCTCCCTGTCTGGCGGCGGGACGTATATGACCCTGTCAAGCCTGCCGGGGCGAAGCAGCGCCTCATCCAGCATGTCTGGGCGGTTGGTAGCGCCAAGAACCATGACGTTCTTGAGCTCCACAAGACCGTCGAGCTCCGTCAGGATCTGGCTTACAACGCTCTCGGTCACATGGGATGAGCCCATATACGTTCCGCGTTTCGGAACCAGAGCATCAATCTCGTCGAAGAATATGATCGACGGTGCCGCTTGCCGTGCTTTCCGGAATATCTGACGCACACCGCGCTCCGATTCCCCGACCCACTTCGAGAGGAGTTCCGGGCCTTTGACAGAGATAAAGTTGCACTCACTCTCGTTTGCAACCGCTTTTGCAAGCAGGGTCTTACCCGTGCCCGGCGGACCGTAGAGGAGGATGCCACGTGGCGGTTTGGTGTCCAGGGATGAGAAGACTTCAGGGTACTTGAGCGGCCACTCAATCGCTTCAGAAAGCTCCTCCTTGACATCTTCGAGGCCTCCAACATCCTCCCACTTGACGTCCGGGACCTCAACGAGCACCTCACGCATAGCGCTTGGCTCAACGTGCTTGTGCGCCTCGATGAAATCCTCGTTTGTCACGCGGAGCTGCTCGATGATCTCGGCCGGGATCTCCTCCTCGATCTTGATCTGGGGGATGACACGGCGGAGAGCGTGCATCGCTGCCTCCTTTGCGAGCAGAGCGATATCGGCACCGACGAAACCGTGTGTGGTTCGGGCATACTCCTCGAGATCCACGTCATCTGCAAGTGGCATGCCGCGTGTGTGGATCTGGAAGATCTGCAGCCTGCCCTTCGTGTCCGGGATCCCGATCTCGATCTCACGGTCGAACCGGCCGCCGCGCCTGAGTGCGGGGTCGATCAGGTCAGGCAGGTTAGTTGCGGCGATCACCACCACCTGCCCGCGGGACTTCAACCCGTCCATCAGTGCGAGGAGCTGGGCAACGATCCGCCGCTCCACTTCTCCTTTTACCTCTTCACGCTTGGGTGCGATCGCATCGATCTCATCAATGAAGATGATCGAAGGCGCGTTCTCCTGTGCATCTTCAAAGACCTCACGCAGGCGCTCCTCGGACTCGCCGTAGTACTTGCTCATGATCTCGGGACCCGAGAGGGTGATGAAGTGGGCATCCACCTCGTTTGCTACCGCCTTTGCGATCAGGGTCTTGCCGGTGCCGGGCGGACCATAGAGCAGAACACCCTTGGGGGGCTGGATGCCGAGCCGCTCGAAGATCTCCGGGTGGCGCAGCGGGAGCTCGATCATCTCGCGGACGAGCTGGAGCTCGCGGCCGAGACCCCCGATATCCTCGTAATGGATATCGGACATCTCCTGCTTGCCTTCCTCGGGTGTATAGGGCTCTTCCTTGAGCTCGATCTCGGTGTCATCGGTGACAATGACCATTCCTTTCGGGGCAACTTTCGCGATCACGAGCGTGATGGAATTGCCGATTACATCGACGCGGACAGCCTGCCCTTCCATAACCGGCCGCCCGCGGAGCATTCTCAGGAGATACTGTTCACCCCCGACGAGACGGATCGGCTGCGTAGGCTGAACAACAATCTTCTTTGCATATTCCGCCTCCGACTTGCGGATCCGGACCTTCTCATCAATCCCGGTGCCGGTGTTCCC
>DAFR01000163.1 GCA_002497965.1 Methanomicrobiaceae archaeon UBA436
TGGTGGCGCTGACATACTGGTCAATCGCTGCAAATGCCTTCTCTTCAAGCGCCAGGATCTCCGCTTCGGGGGATACTGAAAAGGAAATGTCACCGCCCACTGAAAGAGAGTTCGGGCGGCTGAGCTCGTGGGCCTGCCGGCGCTTGATCTTGGCGATGGTGAAGTAGATGCTGGCGGTCTTGAGCTGGGTGGCACTGGCTGGCGCCGTGATGCCTTTCTGTGTGAGGATGTCGGTGATCTCGGCATCGGCACGGGTGATAAGGCTGGTAATGTTCGCGGTGGTGAGCGTCCCGCAGGCGGTCCCTGCTTCCAGCTGGACTTCATCATACGTGCAGTACGCCATCCGCTTCCTCCCGCATCTTCTCCAGCCGTGCCTTCATTGCGCCTTCCCCATCCTGGATCTCCAAAAAGGAGATTTCGGCGGCGGTGAGGTTGCTGCTGTCCAGCTCTCCCGCGTTCTTATCCCGCTCGTATGAACGGGTAAGATACTTGCCGCAATTCTGGGTGCTTAAAACCATGAGGGATATCCTCCCTCAGGCTTACGCTCCGCCGTATTCGACACGGGAGATCGCGTTTGCGAGCCCGTACTGGCAGGCCACACGCATGGAGACCTTGCCGCTCACGAGGTCCCGGAGCGGGTCGCGGTAGTCCTCAACGAAGAGGTCCTGGCGCATCCCGATCCCGCCGCACTTTGCCTTGTCGAACAGGCACATGCCGATATAGCCATCGGTGGGTGCGCCCCATACGTAGGTGGACGTGGTTGGCGCGGATGTGGTGGAGATATCGACACCGCATTCATACAGTTTGGTCCCGAGGATCATCGGGAGCAGGCCGGTCCGCATCTGTTCCTGCGCTACCGGGTTGTATGCAATCGGGGTGTAGTCCTTGCAGATATAGGTCTCAACCTGCGGGGTGTAGACCGTGGTGTCCGCCTTGTATCCGTCAGCGGCGATCAGGGCCTTTGCCTCACGGATTGCGGCTGCGCCACCGAGGGCCGCAACTGCAGCGTTGATGTCGTACTCGTTGCCGGCGTTGTCGAGGAGACAGGCTAGCATCCACTGGTTGAGGGTGTTCTCGCAGGCTTCCCCGGCCTTTCGGACTTCCATCTCAATGACGGAGAAGAGGGCGTCGTCCACCATCTCTTTCGTACAGAGCGGGATCTCCCCGATCTTCTTCGCAGTCCATGTGCGGGCGGTGTAGTCCTGGTTCTTGATGGTGAACTCAGCACCTTCACCGACAAAGGGCGCATACCGTCCGGAATCCCCGATATTGATCTGCATGACGTTGGAGTTCATCGGGAATATCGGCACCGCGTCACGCATACAGCGGGCGGGTTCGGCACCCTCGATGATGGTGCGGTTGATCTCCGTCTGGACCAGCGTGCCGGTCTCGACCGCTTCCGACAGGAGCAGTTCACGGGCGTTGTGCATCTTGCCATCTTCGCCCTCGATCACGTACCGGGTGCCGGTCGTGCGCTCGAACGCTGCGAGGTCGCGGGATACGATCCGGTCCTGGAGGATCTTCTTTTCAGAGGGTCCGGCGTTTGCGGCTTCAAGAGCCCTTACTAAAAGTTGTGTCATGATTTAGTCCCTCCTTAGCTCGCTGCACAGACCGGGCATGAGGTCTGAACGAGGATGTATCCGGTTCCGCCAACAGTTGCCGCGCCAACTGCGATGTCGTCAAGCGCAAGCCCGACGGCGTTCTGGAGCCCGACGATGGTGTCGTGTGCCTGGATCGCGGGGTCACGGACAATACCGGTACCTGCAACGGTCGAAACGCCGATCCAGTCGCCTGCATCTGCGGTGCCGTCATCAGCGGAGAGCATGATCTTACACACGCAGCCCTGCATCAGGACGGTCACATCTCCGCCGGCGGTTGCCTGCGAGTGTGCGGCTACACCGATGGGGGCACCGGTGGCTGAGGTTGCGGGGACCACTGACCGGCTGACACCGGTTGCGGCGAACGATACGATCTGGCCCGCAAGGATCGCGCTTGTGGCCTTGAATGTCATGGTGAGCCCCAGATGGAGCGGGGCCGGGTCGAATGCGACCGGGGTTGTTGCTGTCATGTTACTGGCCTCCTATGGTGCCCCGTTTCCGGTCTACGGGGACGTAGAACGCCGGCAGGGCTTCGAGTTCCTTCTGTGCTCCAGCTCCCGTCTTCGGGGTGCCGTCCTTCTCCAGCGCGTCGATACGGGCTGCCTGTGCCTTCACAAGCTCGGAGAGTTCCTTGATCGTGCCCGGGAGTGCCGAGAGTTCCTTGGGGATCTCGACCTTGACCTCGGCGGGCTTCTGTGCCTTGATCGCCTCGGAGAGCTCCTTCATCTGGGCTCCCTGTGCGGCGATCATCGCTTCCAGTTCCTTGGTGTCTGCCATAGTTTCCTCAATTACCGGCGGTGCTGCCGGGGTTGGTTCATCAGCGGGTGCCGCCTCGTTTATCCTGCACACTTTGCAGGCACCCTTGTTCACGAAGGCAAAACCTCCGAAAACAAGGCTGGCGGCTTCCATACGGCGGGTCTGCGGATTCTCCACTTCATCGCCCCCGTGTTCGACGCTGACAAACCGGATATTCTTCCGCTTGATCAGTTCCTGCATTGCCCTGCCGCTCGGGGTGCTGCCATAGACAAGGAGATCGGAGAGAACAGCGGCGCGGGTGGTGCCCTCCTCGTCAACGAATTGACCGAAATGCGGGTTGATTGCCTCGCTTACCCGGTTGGACTCATCGCGGGGAACGCCGCCCATGTGCCGGTTATACCCGGTCTTTTTGAGCCAGTTACCGGCGTATGCTTCGAGAGTCTTTGCGGGATAGAAAAGCGGGGTCTTCTGAGCTGAATCAACCCATTCTCCCTCTGCAAGGAGGGGGACGTCCCGGATCAGGAGATCGCCGCTTTCCAGCTCGAAGAGGTTGGACGGTTTGAATGCGACCTGCAGCGCCCGGTGTGAGTCAATGCCGGACGGCTGCTGGTCGGAGCCTCCGGTTTGGAAAGATGCATCGGGCGGTAAAATGGGGTTACCCTGTGCGGGCATACTAGTATTGGAACGGAAAGGGTATAGTTTGGTTTAGACTAACTAACGGCCCGGATACGGTGACAGTAATCAATCACGCCCTTCCGTGTCCGGGGGGTGCCGTAAAGAAGAGATAGGTGGGCGGCGATCTCCGAGTGTGAGAGTTTCCCGCTCACTACATCAATATACGCCTTTTCGAGGTTCAGGAGAGGTTTGCCCGAGGTCATCCCTGCGATACCCCGCCGAAATGGTATCTGCCGTGCTTCGTGCAGAACTCATCGACCTTGATCATGGCCCTCTCCAGGGCCGCCACGCGGTCCTCTATCGAAGGCTCCGGTGCTGCCATCGGCCGGTCGATCTCCACGCTGCCCGGGACAACCCCCGGGATGGCCTCTGCTGACTCGATCACCTGTTCTTCGGGCGGTTCCTGCTTC
>DAFR01000123.1 GCA_002497965.1 Methanomicrobiaceae archaeon UBA436
CCGACCTCATCCTTCCGGAGTTTCGCCCGCACCGCCGCACCGACGACCCCGGCGGCTGTCCCGAGGATTATGTAGAGATACCCGAGAGCGATCATCACCATCCCCGCAAGCCCGGCGACAAACCCCTCACCATACGATGCCGTCCAGAGGAGCGGGAGCGAGCAGAGCCCTGTCCCGAAGAGCGCCGTCACAAACCCGGCCTCGAGGCCGTCCCTCGCCCCTCCCACGACACCGAATCCTGCTATGAAACCGCCGACGATTGGTGCGACGATGAGCAGCGGGCCGGGGGCGGCGAATAGAGTTGAGGCGGCGATGAAAAAGGCGACGATGATGATCGTGCCGATCACGACCCCGGCCCACGGCGTTCTGGCCGGGGTGCCGCCTCCCCGGATTCCGTTTCGCACCATGGTTCCGGCAGCACCGCCGATGGCGTTGTAGGGGAGCAGGAGTATGATGAGGAAGAGGGCGTAGAAGCCAAACGTCGCCCAGGGCGCCGGATACTCTGGATCGGGCGTTCTCAGGCCCATGATGGCTGTTATAGCGGCCACGATAATGGCCGCAATCACCCCGCAGACAGCACCGGTGATGGCACCCTCCTTCACTGCCCCCTCCGTGAGGAGCCCGGCGATGAGCCCTCCGCCGAAGAGGAAGACAAGCATCCCGGCCTGCTCAGGGATGCAGTTCAGCACGCCGGAAAGCGAGACTACACCGATCAGCAGCGCCCCCAGGATAGCCCCCCGCCATCCACTGACACCGGTTGCCATGCAGGGGTCTTCTCCTGCCGAGGTATTTATCTGTTCCGAGCCGTGTATACGACAGAGCAGCGGCGAGCAAAACCCTTCAAGCACCCCGGATGCAGGTATGATCGAGAGCAGAACGCCCGGCAGCATCATCACCCGCCGCCCCCTCAGTCAGAACTAATACCTCCCGGTGCCATCTATCAGAAGAGTTGATCGATCCCATGCAATACTCAGAAGGAAAGGTCGGCAGGGTCTTTACCGTCCGGATCGACGACGGGAAAGACTTCCTCCAGGAGATCCAGCGGTTTGTCACGGCGATGGCGATCCAGAGCGGCACCATCCAGTTCCTGGGCGCCGTCCGGTCGGCAAGACTCGTCACCGGGCCAAAAGAGCCGGTCATCCCACCATCCCCCCACGGCGAAGAGATCTTCGGCGGCTGGGAACTCATCGGGTTTGCAACCATCTACCCCGGCGACGACGGCCCCTCCATCCACCTCCACACCGCCGCGGGGAAGGGGATGCGCTCGCTCGCCGGCTGCCTCCGGGATAGGGCAGAGGTCTACCTGGTCATCGAGGCCATCATCACCGAGTTCATCGGCATCACCGCAAAACGGATCCACGACGAGAAGACCGGCGTAAACCTCCCCGTCTTTGACCGGACGCTCCAATGACCGGCCGGCAGCCAGAGTTCCTCCCCATGACCCCGGAGGGGAGAGACCGCTTCGAGATCATCCTCGTCACCGGCGACGCCTACGTCGACCACCCCTCCTTCGGAACCGCCATCATCGGCCGGGTGCTCGTGGACGCCGGCTACACCGTCGGCGTCATCGCCCAGCCAGACTGGCGCGGAGAGACCGATCTCAGGCGTCTCGGCGAGCCCAGCCTCTTCTTCTCCATATCGGCCGGAAACGTCGACTCGATGGTGAACGCATTCACCCCAAACCTCAAACGCCGGCGCTCAGACGTCTACTCCCCCGGCGGCCGACTCCTCCGGCCCGACCGCGCAACCCTGGTCTACACCGACCGCGTCCACGCCCTCTTCCCCGACACCCCCATCATCATCGGCGGGATAGAGGCAAGCCTCCGGCGGTTCGCCCACTACGACTACTGGTCAGACACCGTCCGCCAGTCCATCCTGGCCGACGCCCCAGCCGACCTCCTCGTCTACGGCATGGGCGAACGCCAGGTCGTCGAGATCGCCGGCCGCCTCGCCGCCGGAGAACCCCTCACCGGGATCCCGGGCACCGCCCACCGCCTCGACCTCGCCGCATGGCGGAGCACCGACCACTCCGGCTGCATCGTCCTCCCCTCCTACGACGATCTCAGATCCGATCGCCACGCCTACGCCAGAGCGTTTGCGATGCATTACGCCGAACAGGACCCCATCCGCGGCCGCCCCGTCGTCCAGCCGCACCCAAAGACCGTCATCGTCCAGAACCCCCCGGCTATGCCGCTCTCGACCGCCGAACTCGACCACGTCTACGAACTCCCATACACCCGGCGGGCACACCCCTCATACACCGAACCCATACCCGCGCTCGACCCCGTCAGGTTCTCCATCGTCAGCCACCGCGGCTGTTTCGGCGGCTGCTCGTTCTGCGCACTCACCCACCACCAGGGCCGGATCATCCAGAGCCGGAGCATCGACTCGATCGTCCGCGAGGTTGAACGGATGACAGAGATGCCGGAGTTCCGCGGAGTCGTCCAGGACATCGGCGGCCCCACGGCAAACATGTACTCCCTCCGCTGCAGCCGCTGGGAGACCGCCGGCACCTGCCCCGACCGCCGCTGCATCGACTGCCCCTCGCTTGACCGCAGCCACCGGGAACAACTCCGGATGCTCCAGCGGGTCTCCGAGATCCCGGGAGTGAAACGGGTCTTCATCGCCTCAGGCATCCGCTACGACCTGATCCCCCCGGAAGAGGATTACCTTGCCCGGATCTGTGCCCG
>DAFR01000155.1:0-2360 GCA_002497965.1 Methanomicrobiaceae archaeon UBA436
GCCGCCGCCGGTGCTACCACCAGCGCCGCCGCGAGAAGCATGGCGACAACCATCAGTTTTGTTATACTCTTCATACTATACCTCCTTTTGTGATGACATGAGAGAATGTGAACGCCGGGCATTCGACAGACGTCGAATACGGGTTCACCACGCTCCATACTCCGAATTACGGAATATGTCTGAGTATTTGTGAAACACTTATTATATCCTTTGTGGTCGGCCGGGGATCCGGTCTCCAGAAACCGGTTTACACTGCCGGAAAAGATCCATAGCCGCAGGGATCACGCTTTACCCCGGGTCAACCGGTGACTGGAGGATGCTTGAATAAAGACCCACTGCTCCGAGAGGGGGAGGCGCGCAGGATTGCGCCCCCTCTCCCCTCCGACCCGGTCGCAGAGAGTGCCGCAACCGCCGCGACCGGTGGCGCTGGATGGAAGGGAGGAAAGGAGATGAGAGCGCGCCATCGATCGGTGGTTCGGGAGGGCATCTTCACCCTTGCCTCCTTGCATCCAGGAGATCGGGTCACGCGGTGAAGACACCGCAGCCCGGCCGCTCTCTCTCCCGTGCTCAGGGAACGGTGCACCCCCTATCTGGCCGCCCCCTTGCCGGGTGGTGAAACCTGGAACGGCGGGAGGTTCTTCTCCCGGGCACCGCATCTGGGGGAAAGAACTTCTCCCATCTCAGCCGCCTCCAGGGTGTGCAGTCCGCCTGCAGTCAGACCCGGGAAGACCTGCGGTTCCAGCGGTTCCATCAGAGATCCCATCCCGACCCCGGCGCTCGCACCGCCGATCCATACTGGCTGATTTTTCTACCACGCCCTCAAACAGATCTCCATGCGGATCATTCGCGCCCCCACTCTCGCACGCGCCCACGAACTGGCGGTCAGGACCGTCCTCGAGAAGGGATGGGTGCTGGAGACCGAGAACGGCGAGGCCACGGTCGAGTGCGAGGAACTTGCGCTCGAGGTGGAGTCCCCGGAGAGGCCGCCGATGGCAAGCCCCGCCTCCCGGTTCCAGCAGCGGTTCCTGGACGCCTATGCCGAGAACCTCCTCCACGGCTCCGAGGCGCAGTTCGAGTACGACTACCACCGGCGGCTCTTCGACTGGGGGGAGGGGCTGACGGTGGACGGCAGGGACGTTCACATCGACCAGATCGATTACATCGTCCGTAAACTCACCGCCGCAAAGAACTCCCGGCGGGCCATCGCCGTCACCTGGAACCCGGCCGTCGACGAGAACCTGGACGACTGCCCCTGCCTCCAGATCGTCCAGTGCCTCATCCGGGACGGCAAACTCCAGATGAAGGCCGTCTTCCGGAGCAACGATATCCTCTCCGCCGCCGGCGCGAACATCTACGCCCTCGTCCACCTCCAGAAGACGATCGCCGGGAGGCTCGGTCTCCCCTGCGGCCGCTACACCCACATCGCGCTTGTCCCCCACATATACTATTTGCGGGATATAAACGACATCGAGCCGTTCTGCAGATCCGGAACCGAGATCCGGCCCATCGCCGCGGTCTGCCGGGCCTGCGGGAGATGCCCGCGGTCAGCCGTGGGATGAAAAACCCCTGCCGTCATCTTAATTAAGATTCAAAAACAACATCTGAAGGCCAAACAGCCCGGTAGTGTAGCGGTCAATNNCAGTTCGAATCTGCTCCGGGCTACTGAACTCTTTCTATCCTCCGACGTCCTTGCAGGGGGAAACCACAGTCTCATCTCTCCAGAGCATTTGCAGGGGATCTCCCGGAGGCCAGATCCCTCTCTCCCGCGCGCATCCTTGATGATGCCCGCCCCCTAAAAGATAGGGCAGGAGTGATATACCGTTGTCTGCCTGCAAACCGGGCTGCACGCTGCGGCTCAACGACGAAGAGGCGCTTGGACTGCTCACGGCTCTTTACGAGGAGGGGGCAATCCAGTTCATCCAGGTTCAGGCCATCCCCCTCCCCCGGCGGTCGTTTCGTGAGCACCTCGACCGGATCGCCGCAGCCGGCATCCCGGCCGTCATCCACGCACCCCACCACAGCCACGGCGTCAACCCCTGCGCCCCCGCCGCCCGGGACAACCGTCCGCTCGCCGTGATCGAGGCTCATATAGAGGAAGCGATGAGCCAGACCCTTGAAGCCGCCGATACCCTGGATGCGGAGACGATCGTCCTCCACGCCGGCCGGTATGAACCCGGAGGCCGCGCCGCCGCAGAAGAGACCTTTGCCGCGTTCCTCGACCGCCACAACGACCCCCGCCTCACCCTTGAGAACCTCCCGGCCGTCCATGCCGGCTACCCCCTCCTCGGGAACACCGCCGGAGAACTCGCGGCGCTTGCAGGCACGAGGATCACCCGGTTCTGCCTGGACTTCCCTCACCT
>DAFR01000155.1:2460-2607 GCA_002497965.1 Methanomicrobiaceae archaeon UBA436
GACGAGCACCTCGAGCTTGACCACCCCGAGGGCGGGCTTGACCTTGAAGCGGTCTTCTCCCGGCTCCGGCGGCACCCTGAGATCCCGACGGTGCTCGAGTACAAGCGCGACCCGGCGGTCTACCTCAGTCAGGTGCGGGTCTTTGCC
>DAFR01000155.1:2719-3031 GCA_002497965.1 Methanomicrobiaceae archaeon UBA436
ATATGCGGGGGCAATCCCATTGAAGTATGCAATGATCCTGGAGTATATCAACGCGGCACTCGAACGCGCCAACTACGAGATCATCGAGGACGCCGAACCGTATTACGGAGAGATCCCGGAACTTCCCGGGGTTTTTGCAACCGGCAGGACGCTGGAAGAGTGCAGGAGAAACCTTGCCGGCGTCATCGACGAATGGTTGATCATACGGCTCCGGTGCGGCCTCCCGATACCTCCGGTCGCCGGCCGCACTGTGGGAGAGATCGTCAGGGTGGATACGGGTGCCGGAGCATAGGATCAGGCCCATCTCATGGA
>DAFR01000018.1:0-2966 GCA_002497965.1 Methanomicrobiaceae archaeon UBA436
TGACGTGGGGCATGCAGACTATCCTCATGTGGCCCTGCCGGGTCATTGAGACCCGCCAGCCCGGTGGTGCACGCTCGCAGCGGAAAGTCGCGACGTTGACGTCCGGGGTCACGGCCCGGGGNNCCGAGCGTCTCCATCCCCTCGATCAGGCGCCGGCAGTTCTCCATGCACCCCGAGACCACGGCCTTCATCCCGTCCCTCCCCATGTACTCAAGGACGGCGACCGCCGCGGCCACAGGAGCGCCAGGCCGGGTGCCGGCAAGGGTGAACTCCCGCTTCACCGTGAGGTAGGGGGTATCCACGCTGAGGCGCGAGAACCAGTCCGGGTCGCGAACCAGGAGACAGCCTGCCGGGATGGTGCTCATCCCCATCTTGTGGGGGTCGACGGATATCGAGGAGACGCCGGGGAGCCGGAAGTCAAACGGGATCGGCCGGTCCAGGAACGGGGCGACCATCCCGCCAAACGCCGCATCGACGTGGAGGAAGATGTCCCGATCAAGGGCGATCTCCGAGAGGCGGGCGATGGGATCGATCATGCCGTATTCGGTCGTCCCTACGACACCGACGAGGGCAACGGTGTTTGCGTCGATCAGGTCTTCGGCCATCTCGACGTTCATCCGGAACTCAGGGTCGAGCGGCACCGTCCGTGCCTCAACACCGAGCATGTCGCAGGCCTTTGTAAACGAGAAGTGGCCCGATGCCGGCATCACGACGTTGGGGGAGTTCACCGGTTTGAGTTTCTTTGCTATCCGGAGCGCCTGGATGTTCGACTCCGTCCCGCCGCTCGTAGCGTATCCCCCGGCATCCGAGCGGTGCATCAGAGTTCCGAGCCGCTCGACGAGAAGATCCTCAAGCGCGGATGTCCCGGGGAAGAGGCCGGGGTCACCCAGGTTCGTCTCGATGAAGATCATGTGCGCCCGCACCGCAACAGGGTGGGGCGGTGTGCACATCGAACTCAGGATACGCCGGTAGCCAAGGTCATCCTGCCGCTTTGATGAGAGAAAGGAGAATAGTTCCTCCTCCGGGCACCCAGCATCACGCATTTCTTCTCGCTGCTTCAAGGAGGATCTGTTTCTCTTTACGCGCAACGGCCTCACGGATCCGCCGGACAGCATCGATGTTCGCCGAGACGCTTGATATTCCGTGCTCGACAAGCCAGGTGACCATACGTGGGTCTGAACCTGCCTGACCGCAGATGGAGCACTCGACCCCGTGCCTGCGGCAGGCGCTGATGGCGTAGTCGATCAGCCGGAGGACGGCGGGGTGTTCCGGCTGGTACATCTCAGCGACGTGCTCGTTGTTCCGGTCGATGGCCAGGGTGTATTGTATGAGGTCGTTCGTCCCGAACGAGGCGAACCTGATCCCGGCCCTGATGAAGTCCTCGATGAGGACAACGCTGCTCGGGATCTCGATCATTATTCCGAGTGTGACGTTGTCGACATCGACCCCCAGGTCCTTCATCATCGCCCTGGCGCGGGTGAACTCGTCGGGGTGGTTTACCATCGGAAACATCACGCCAAGGTTGTCATACCCGGCGGCCCAGAGGCGCTTGAAGGCCTCCACCTGGAGACCGAACTGGTCGGGGGACTCCAGGTCGCGGCGGATGCCGCGCCAGCCAAGCATCGGATTGTGCTCGATGGGTTCCTCCTCGCCGCCCTCCATGTTCCTGAACTCGTCGGTCGGGGCGTCAAGCGTCCTGACCCAGACGGGTTTTCCTGGGAACGCGTCGAGAACGGTCTTGATGCCGGTGTAGAGTTCAGTGACAAACTCTTCCTCGGCACCGTGCTCGATGTACCAGGAGGGTGTCTTGCCAAGCCCCAGGATGAGGTGCTCTATACGGAGGAGGCCTACACCGTCCGCACCCGTGGCAGCTGCACGCGCTGCGGCCTCCGGCAGGGAGACGTTCACCTTCACCAGGGTGCCGGTGATGATGGGGGCTGCCGCGGCCGTCGCCGGTGCGGCCCTGGATACTGCCGGCGGCTCTACCGCTCCCTCGTAGACCATACCCTTCTCGCCGTCGACGGTGACTATCTGTCCGTTCTTCAGGGTCTTTGTTGCCTTCTTCGTCCCCACAACCGCCGGGGTTCCGAGTTCCCGGCTCACAATCGCCGCGTGACAGGTCATGCCGCCCTCGTCCGTGATGATGGCGTTGACACGCCGCATCGCGGGCACCATGTCGGGGTTGGTCATGGTGGTGACAAGGATGTCACCCTCTTTGACGGCGCTGGTGTCCTTGACGTCATGCACTATCACCACCCGGCCGCTCGCGACCCCCGGTGAGGCGCCCTGGCCCTGCAGGATCACGGCGCCGAGAGAGCCACTCTTCTCCCCTGTTTCGGCGGTGCGTCTTACCCCCGGCTGCTTGATCGTTGTTATCGGCCGTGACTGGAGGATGTAGATCTCATCGCCGACGATCGCCCACTCGATATCCTGCGGGACACCGTAGTGGTCTTCGGCGATCTTGCCGAGCATCGCAAGCCGTGCCACCTCCTCGTCGGAGAGGACGGGGGCGAGCCGTTTCTCGGCCGGCGTCTTGATGGTCTTTGTGCCGTGCTGGCCGTCAGGCACGATCATGATATCCTTCTCTGCGATCAGGCGGTCGACCACACGCTCCGTGCGAAGGTCAAAGACGTAGTTGTCGGGGGAGACGCTGCCGGAGACGACGGCCTCGCCAAGCCCCCACGAGGCCTCGATGATAGTCAGGGGCTCCCCGGTGACCGGGTGGGAGGTGAACATGACCCCGGCCTTCTCGGACCGGATGAGTTCCTGGACAACGACGGCGATGTTCACGCTGCGATCGTCGAATCCCTGTTTTGCGCGGTAGTAGATGGCACGCGCGCCATAAAGCGACGCCCAGCACCGCTGGACGGCGTCAAGGAGTGCTTCCTCACCGACGATGTTCAGGAAGGTCTCCTGCTGGCCGGCAAAACTGGCGTCCGGGAGGTCCTCGGCGGTGGCGCTCGACC
>DAFR01000018.1:2998-3242 GCA_002497965.1 Methanomicrobiaceae archaeon UBA436
CAGCAATCTCCTGGCGGATGTAGTCGGGCATCGCGGCGTTCAGGACGATATCCTGCACCTCTCGCGATACAGATTCCAGCGCAGCGGTGTCATCGACGTCCAGACGCTCCAGCCTGCGAAANNTCCTCGATCCCGGCCTCCACAAGAAACCTGCGGAACGCCTGAGCGGTCACCACAAAAGCCCGGGGCACCGGCAGACCGATGGCTGCCATCTCACCCAGTGAAGCCCCTTTCCCCCCCACGG
>DAFR01000018.1:3337-3688 GCA_002497965.1 Methanomicrobiaceae archaeon UBA436
TATGATGTTGAATTAGTATGGGTTGAACCGTGAGATATAGGGTACTGGTCAGCGATCCGCTGGCAGAGGAAGGGCTTGATATCCTGAAAGAGTTTTGTGATCTGGATATCAAAACGGGGCTGACTGAGGATCACCTCGTCGATATCATCGGTGATTACGATGCCCTGCTGGTGCGCTCGGGGACAGAGGTTACGGCACGGGTTATCGAGGCGGGGAAGAGGCTCAAGTTTATCGGTCGCGCCGGTGCCGGGGTGGACAATATTGATACCGAGGCGGCGACCCGGAAGGGTATCATAGTCGCGAACGCTCCTGAAGGAAACACCCTGGCGGCCACCGAGCACACGATGGCGA
>DAFR01000018.1:3731-15904 GCA_002497965.1 Methanomicrobiaceae archaeon UBA436
GGAAGCGCTCGAAGTTCATGGGCGTCGAGCTGAACGAGAAGGTCCTGGGTATCGTGGGGTTCGGGCGCATAGGCCGTGAGGTGGCGAAACGTGCGCAGGCGATGGAGATGAAGTGCATCGCTTACGATCCTTTCATCAGCAGCGAGCGGGCTGCAAGCCTTGGTGTGGAGATGGTGACGCTGGAGGACCTCTTCAGGAGAGCGGACGTCATCACCGTACATACCCCGCTTATAAAGGAGACGCACCACATGATCAACGCCGGGACGATCGCGACGATGAAGGACGGTGTCCGGCTGATCAACTGCGCCCGCGGCGGTATCATCGATGAGAAGGCTCTCGCGGACGGGATTGCAAGCGGAAAGGTTGCCGGTGCTGCGCTGGACGTCTTTGAGAGCGAGCCGCCGACGGATTCGCCGGTGATCGGTCTTGAGCAGGTGATCGTCACGCCGCATCTCGGGGCAAGCACGGTCGAGGCGCAGAAGAACGTCGCCATCTCGATCGTAAACCAGTGTATCAGCGTCCTCTCGGGCGGCTCTGCGAAGTACGTGGTGAACGCTCCGGTTGTGCCGATGGAGCAGCAGGCGCTGATAGAGCCCTACGCGAGGCTTGCGCAGAAGATGGGCAGGCTTCTCATCCAGCTCATCGAGGGCAGGCTTGAGGCGATCGATATCACCTACGGCGGCGAGGCTGCAAACCTGCCGAACACGAAGTTCATCACGCGGGTGATCCTGAAGGGGATGCTTGACCCGATCCTGCAGGTGCCGGTAAACCTGGTGAACGCGGAGTTTGTGGCGAAGGAGCGGGGTATCCGGTTGAGCGAGACCACCACGGAGGAAGCGCAGGG
Organism: Methanomicrobiaceae archaeon UBA436; assembly: GCA_002497965.1. Classification (GTDB taxonomy): domain Archaea; phylum Halobacteriota; class Methanomicrobia; order Methanomicrobiales; family Methanoculleaceae; genus Methanoculleus; species Methanoculleus receptaculi. Next base: position 4,576 of record DAFR01000018.1, read on the forward strand.
GTTCAGGAACATCATCACCATAACGGCGAAGACCGACAGGATGGCCGAGACGGTTAGCGGGAGCGTCTCGAGCCCGAACCGGGCGCGGATCGTGAGCATCGGGGGCTACATGACCGATCTGACGCCGACGGGGCACGTGGTCATCTCGCGCCACACGGATAAGCCGGGCGTCATCGGGAAGGTCGCGACGATCCTTGGCCGGGCGAACGTGAACATCGCCGGGATGCAGGTCGGCCGCCACAGGCCGGGTGAGGAGGCGCTGATGGTTCTGACCGTCGATTCCCCGGTGCCGCCTGAGGCGATGGAGGAGATCAAGCGGGTCGATGGGATCCATACGGCAAAGTACGCGGAGATCTGAGCGCGCCGGGATCCCCCTCAGCCCTCCCTTCTAAGGGGCGATTTTGAGCCGAGCGAATGGTTTTATACCAAAAGAACCAACCTTGTTAATCGTCAGGCTGATGCGGGCTCGTGGTCTAGGTGGTTATGACGTCGCCTTGACATGGCGGANNGAGGTCCTGAGTTCGAATCTCAGCGAGCCCATCACTCTTTCTGGAACTGAAAACCTGGTTTTCAGGCTTTTTGCACGCTGCTGGTTTCGGCGGCGTCAACGATTCTGACGTGTGAACTCGCCCCTTTTTCCCGGTAATGACGCGCGGGGGGCAATAAAGCCGCTTCACCGATGCAATCAGCCGCTCGCGATAATCTTATTTCGTCAGCCACCACCGGCGTCGGAGTGGGCCGTGGGGAGTGCGTGGCGATTGAACCGGTGGGTGGGAAGCCGGGCCAGGATGGAGAAGAGATTTGAGGGAGGGTTACGTGAGGCCGCAAGAGAGGGGCTCCGCCCTGGCAGTGTATCCATGAAGAATCGCCCTGTCCAGGGCAGAGCCTGAAACCACCGGTTTGATATCTTTCTGCTGCTCAACCTCCGGCTGAGAACATATTCTTATACAATTTTTTACAGAACCTACTGCACGGGGAGTGGGGTTTACCGCCGGTTGAAGTCCCGGGTCTACCTGCTCATGGCAGGCGATCCGGAGAGAGGCGGGCTGGCAAGCAGGTGTTTTGATGCCTGCTTGATGGCGCTGATCGTCGCGAACGTCATCGCGGTGATACTTGAATCGGTTGAGGGCATATTCCTTCATTACCGGGAACTCTTCTACACATTTGATCTCTTTTCTGTGACGGTCTTTTCCATCGAGTACATACTCCGGTTGTGGACGTGCACGGAGACCCCGGATTACCACGGGGCGGTTCTCGGGAGGGTTCGTTATGCGTTCACTCCTATGGCCCTGGTAGACCTCGTGGCGATACTGCCGTTCTTCCTGCCGATGCTGATCCCGATGGACCTGCGGTTCGTGAGGGCTGCCCGCCTCCTGAGGCTGTTCAGACTGCTTAAACTCGGGAGGTATTCTTACGCTCTCAAGATGTTGAGCGGCGCTTTCCAAAAATCAAAGGAAATTCTTGTGGTTGCGGCCAGCGTCCTGGTGGTACTCCTGATCTTCGCATCGAGTCTTATGTATCATCTGGAGCACGAAGCGCAGCCGGAGGCGTTTTCGAGTATTCCTCAGGCGATGTGGTGGACGATTGTGACTTTGACAACGGTAGGCTATGGCGACGTCTACCCGATCACCCCGGCCGGGAAGTTGCTCGGCTCGTTCATTGCGGTGATGGGGATCGGGATGTTTGCCATACCCGCCGGAGTTCTGGCGACGGCCTTCATAGAGGAGATCCAGAAGAAGGGTTCGAAGACGACCCGGGAAGAAGAGACAGTGAGTCCTCCGGAAGAGACGATCGCCCTCCTGGAGAGGCTAGATGCGCTGCACGATAAAGGGGTGCTCTCTGACGATGAGTTCCTGGCCCAGAAGGAGAGGTTACTGAAGCGATGATTGGCTCTGGAGCGGCGGGAAGTCGTGTTCGCCACCGACTGCGGGACTACGGGCATCACGAGGCACTCTGCGAGAGTCCTGTCGCCGGCGTTGCTCTTGTCGAAGGTATCAAGGAGGAGCGTGAGCGGGGCGGGGTCTCCAGCCTTCTGCTTTCTCTTCGGCCTATCCCGGGGCTCATACATCGCCCTGAGTTCCGGCCAGCGCTGGGCGGGCCGTCCACATTGTCCCGATCACTGAATGGCTGGAAAAACTGTGAAGCCTTTCTGGAACCGGTGTGCACCGCCACGAAGTCTTCGGGGGTCACATGGATGCGTCTTCATCCACCGACCTCGTATGCCGCCGTTTCCGCGAGGGCCTGATGCATATCGAGGTATCGGGCACGGGAGAGGGCGTAACTTCAGGCGTTCGCAAGGAACGCATCGTTCATCCCGGCCTGCTCGCGGCTCCAGACCTCTTGCGGGACGCATCTGAGAGAGAATGTCTCCGGACAGAGGGGGAAGCCTCTTCTCCTGCCGGCCCTTCTACGGGGTGAAACCCACATTTCGTGAGGCTGCTCCCGGCCTTATCATCTGTTTGATATGCGGCTCGATCAGGTCCCGGATTCAGCCGGGCGGCAGGGGGTCGCGGCTGCCCGGCAGGAGAGAGACAGTGATGGGGTCACACAGGCTGAGGAGATCGACCGTCTTGAAAGAGAAAATGTTGCTATCGATTGGCAGCCAGGCAGAAACCCGGTCTTCTATACGAGATGATGCAAGGGATTGCAGGTATACAGATCCTGCGGTTTAGAGATGGTATGTGAAAAGGAGGAGGGGATGAAGAGTATGGTCCATGAATCATGCGGTGTCTGGGTTTGAGACGCCCGCAGGAGCACAGGGGGTCTCCTCTCTCCCCTCGAACCATCTGGCCGCGGGATTTTTCATCCACACTTAAGAATCTCTTCACGGATCCGGGATCCGGCGTAGACCTCCCCTGACTGGAACTTACCACAGCATATGTAGAAGCATCCCCGCCACCCCGCCAAAGAACGTGGCGGTCAGGTTTGTGCCGGAGTTGCCGATCCTGCCGCTGTTCTCGAGCGTTGCCCCAACCACGCTGTCGACATTGGTGCCGATGAAACCCGCAATGACCGTCACAATGGCAAGTTTCGGGTCAGCAACGCCCATCACAAGGGCAACGGCGGCAACAATGATCGATGCCAGGATGGCCGCAACTTCGCCGCGCAGTGTCACCCCCCCGTTTGTACCCCGTGGCACGGGTTTGAAGGTGGTGATCAGGTATGGCGTCTTTCCCGTGACGCCTATCTCGCTTGCCGCGGTATCGGCAGCGGCCGAGGCAACACTACTCATGAATAGTGCCGCAAACGCCGGATTCCCGGTTATACCGTAGAGGATGGCGCCGCCTGTTGCCACAAGACCGTTTGCAAAGACGTTGAAGTAACCGCGCACCCCGCCGTGCTCCTGCGCGACGCCGAACCGTTCCTTGTCAGCATAGCGGTAACGGGTTGCCGCTGCACCGATGATGAAGAATGTGAGCATGATGAGGAACCACCTGACGTCCGCAAAGACTATCAGTATGATCCCGATCATCGCCCCGGAGAACAGACCGCTGATGTCGGCAACCCTCAGACGGTAGGAGGTGTATCCGAACCCGAAGGCTATCACGGCCGCAGCGATGAGGATGCTCAGGTCGACCTCATACTTGAGCTCCTCAAAGAGGAACATGGTCATCGCGACGCCGAGCGCCTCCACCATCAGCGCATCGTCCCGCCCGCCGAGAACCGCCCTGAGGAGGACCGCAGCAACCACCCCCATCAGGGCAACAAGGGCCACGGTGTAGTGGAGGTAAAACATCACCGCAATCGACACAACGATTGCAGCAAGCATGTGGTAGAGATACGAGGCATGCTCCCCTCCGGTGAGGCGAAACGCCACCTCTCCGAAGACAACGATACCGAGCGTGCAGGTAAAAACAAACGTCGAGAGCCAGCCAAGCCCGTAGAGCACGGCAAGTGCGATTATAGATAGAGATACGTAGCGGGTATCCCTGATGAGAGAGAGAAGAAGCGAGAATAAAACGAGGAATAACGTGAGCAGCCAGGGCGGCTGGAGCAGAGGGGCAAGGCCTATGAAGACCAGGGTGAGCACCGATGAAAGAACCAGCCCCCGCAGCTTTGTCATTCTTATATGGTTGAAACTACATGAACAAAGCCTTTAGGGTCGACACCCGGTGTATCCCCTCCATTTTGCCTCTAACCCATCTGAATGCAGGATCCGTGAGCGGCCGGAGGAAAGTCACGTCGAACATTATATTTCCGAGAGAAGAGAGAGATTATACGCTGAAAATGTCGCCGTCACATCAACTACCCAAAAACTACGATATCGAAGAGGTGGAGAGGCGCTGGCAGTCAACCTGGCGGGATGAAGAGAACTATTTCGACCCCTCCTCGCCAGAACCCAGGTTTATCATCGACACTCCACCGCCATACCCAACCGGCAACTTCCATATCGGCAACGCATTAAACTGGTGTTATATTGACTTCATCGCGCGCTACAAACGCATGCGCGGCTACAACGTAATGTTCCCGCAGGGGTGGGACTGCCACGGCCTGCCCACCGAGGTGAAGGTCGAAGAGACGCACGGGATCACCAAAAACGACGTATCCCGTGAGAAGTTCCGGGAGTTGTGCCGCGACCTCACACTCGGGAACATCGAGAAGATGCGGGCAACCATGCGGCGTCTCGGGTTCTCCATCGACTGGAGCCACGAGTACATCACCATGCTCCCGGATTATTACAGAAAGACCCAGGTGTCGTTCCTGCGGATGCTCAAAGCCGGCGACATCTACCAGAGCGAGCATCCAGTTAACTTCTGCAGCCGCTGCGAGACGGCCATCGCGTTCGCCGAGGTAAACTATGCATCCCGCACCACCAAACTCAACTACTTTGACTTCGACGGCATCGAGATAGCCACCACCCGGCCGGAACTGCTCGCGGCCTGCGTTGCGGTGGCCGTCCATCCAGAAGACGAACGCTACACCGGGCTGCGGGGAAAGAAACTCAGCGTCCCGATCTTCGGCCACGAAGTCCCGGTGATCGAGGATCCCGCCGTCGATCCCTCATTTGGCAGCGGGGCAGTGATGGTGTGCACATTCGGCGATAAGACCGACGTCTACTGGTGGAAAGAGCATAACCTCGACCTCCGTAAAGCAATCGACCGGAAGGGGGTCATGACCGGGATCGCAGGGCCGTATGCAGGCATGACATCGGAGGCCTGCAGGGAGGCAATCCTTGCCGACATGAAGAGAGCCGGGATCCTGAAACGGCAGGAAGAGATCGAGCAGCGTGTCGGGACATGCTGGCGCTGCAAGACCCCGATCGAGATCCTCTCCGAGCGACAGTGGTTTGTCCGCGTCCACCATGACGANNCTTGAAGCGGCGCGGAAGATCTCCTGGATCCCGGAACACATGTTCACGCGTATGGAGAACTGGGTAAACTCCATGGAGTGGGACTGGTGCATCTCCCGACAGCGGATATTCGCGACCCCCATCCCGGTCTGGTTCTGCACCACCTGCGGCGAGATGGTTCTTCCAGCCGAAGAGGAACTCCCGCTCGACCCGACGGTCGACAAACCCCGGCACCCCTGCCCGAACTGCGGCGGGAACGAGTTCGCCGGCGAGAAGGACGTGCTCGATACCTGGATGGATTCATCTATATCGGTGCTCCACGTCACCGGGTGGGACGGGTCCAACAAAAAACCTCCATACTTCCCGGCGCAACTGCGCCCCCAGGGCCACGATATCATACGGACATGGGCATTTTACACCATCCTCCGGGCGAAGGCGCTGGTCGGGAGCCCTCCCTGGGAGCAGATCCTCATAAACGGAATGGTGCTCGGTGAAGACGGTTTCAAGATGAGCAAGAGCCGCAATAACATAATCTCCCCAGAGACGATCATCGAGCAATACGGCGCGGACGCCTTCAGGCAGTGGGGAGCAGCCGGCGCGGCGACCGGTTCAGACATCATGTTCAACTGGAACGATGTCGTCGCCGCATCCAGGTTCCAGACCAAACTCTGGAACATCTTCCGGTTTGTCATGGGGCACCTGGAACGCGGCGCCGATCCCGCAGCGCCGGTGACCGAACTCTCCGACCGCTGGCTGCTCGTCCGGCTCTCCGGGACGGTCGCGGAGGTCACCGCCGCGATGGAGGGCTACCAGTTCGACCGGGCGCTCAGGGCTGTACGGGAGTTCACCTGGAACACCCTTGCCGACGACTACATCGAGATCGTGAAAGGCCGTCTTTATGGTGATGATGAAGAGGGAAGAGCAAGCGCCTGCAGTGCGCTCAGGATTACCATGGATGTTCTCTTCCGCCTACTCGCCCCCATAATACCGCACTTCTCCGAAGAGTGCTACCATACCCTCACCGGGAGGAGCGTGCATAAAGAGACGTGGCCGGAGTTTGAATACACCGATGAGGATGCGCAGCGCCAGGGCAACCTCCTGGTGAAGACTGTTGCGGAACTGCGGCGCTACAAGCACGACCACGGCATGGCCCTGAACGCCCCCCTCGGCCACGTGACGATCTACACGCCGGAACCGCTCGACGATGCCGGTGATGCCGGACGGGCGCTCGTCGCCGATCTACACTGGGCAACCGGGACGCCGCAACTCGAGGAGGCGGTGAGCGGCGTCGAGTTCAACATGGCGGTCATCGGGCCAGCCCTCCGCGGTCTCGCCAGAGGGTTCATGGAGGCCGTTAAGGCTCTTCCGCCGGAGGCTCTCAAAAACCCGCCTGCAACCATCACGGTCGATGGCAAAGAGATCCCGGTGCCACCCGGAGCGTTCACGCCGAAGATCACCTACCGGGTGGCGGGAGAGGATGTGGATCTCCTCACGCTCGGGGATCTCGTCGTGACGATCGGGCAAAAGCCCTGATCCCGTCTGCGACAAACCTGGCAACCGCCTCTTTTTCAAGCAGCGCGTCGACTATCACAAACCGCGCAGGGTCAGATGCGGCGATCTCAAGGTAGTTCTCCTGCACACGTTCAAGGATCCCGGCGTTCTCAAAGTATTCTCTCTTCGTTTCAGGATCGAGCCTTGAGATGGCATCATCCACGGGGAGTACCAGCAGGAACGTCCGGTCAGGCCGGATCGACCACCCCTCGTGGATCCGGCGCAACCACTCCCGTGGCTCGGGCAGCACACCTTCCAGGACGACCGGCTGGTATGCAAACCTGGAGTCGGCGTAACGGTCTGAGATGACGATCCTCCCCTCATCGAGCGCAGGCCGGATCAGCGTATCGATATGCGCGGCATGGTCGGCGCAGAAGAGCAGCGCCTCAGTGATAGGGTCCATCCGCTCGGCGATCGCCCGCCGCACAGCATCACCGACCCAGGTTGCACCGGGCTCACGGGTGAAGATGGGATCCAGGTCAGCCAGGAGTTCATGGAGGCGGGCAAGGAGTGTGGTCTTCCCGCTGCCATCGATCCCCTCGATGGTGATCAGCAGGGCTGCCCCCTCCGGATCCACTCAAGCGGCATCGTGCCGCGATGGACGGCGGTCGCGACTATAGCCCCGTCAAACCCGGTATCGGCAAGGAGATGGATGTCATCGACCCCGGAGACTCCGCCGCCGTAGAGGAGGCGGCCGGGGTAGCATCCCCGCATCTCCTCAAGGCCCCCCGGGAGGAGGCCGCGTTCCGTCCCCACGGCACCGATATTCAGGATGATGCAGCCCTCAAACGCTAACTCCGATGCGAAACGCAGCATCTCTGCCGGAGTTATTCCCCAGGGGAGCACCCGGCCGTTTCTGATGTCGATGCTGAGATAGCCGCCAGGGTAGGCCGCAAGGTCCTCGATAGTCGCTGCCGCTGTCTCGGTGCCGACGACCGGTATCACACCATCGACCGCCGCGGAGTCTGCGGGCGACCGGCAACCGCGGTCCAGGTAACACCGCTCGACCATTGCAGCACAGCGCCTGACCAGGCCGTCCTGCGGTCTCCCGCCCTGGATACTGTCCAGGTCGGCGATGTAGAGGTACCGGGGCGAAAGAGCGGAGAGGTAGGCCCCGGGTTCGGCCGATGGCGCAAGCCCCCAGGTCAGCGGCCGGTAGGCAGAACGGTTGCCTGCCTTACCATGCACCACAACGCCTCCGGCAAGATCCACTGCAAGAATCAGTTCCATGTCCTCAACGTAATCACTATTAGGGTGAAGGATCATTAATTTCTATGCAATTACTCGTCAGCCCAAGCAGCATTGAAGAGGCGAAAGCCTCGCTTTCCGCTGACATCATAGACGTTAAAAGACCTGCTGAAGGCTCTCTAGGCGCTAATTTTCCATGGATCATACGTGAGATCAAGGAGATCGCCGGCAGTAAGCCCGTCAGTGCTGCAATAGGGGACAATGAGTATAAACCTGGAACCGCAGCCCTTTCGGCATACGGTGCCGCACACGCCGGCGCCGATTACATCAAGGTCGGCCTGATGTTCGACGGCGTTGATCGTGCCCGTGAGGTCGTCGAGGCGGTAACCACCGCGGTGAAACGGGAGTTTCCAGAGAGGTATGTTGTCATCGCGGCGTATGCAGATTTTAACAGGCTTGGCACGGTCTCGCCGCTTTCGATCAGTCCGCTGCTCGCGGATGCAGGGGCTGACGTGGCCATGATCGACACGGGTATTAAAGACGGAAAGGGGCTGTTTGCGTTCATGGACGAGGAGACACTTACCATGTTTGTCAGGTGGAACCGTGAACTCGGGTTGCGGACCGCCCTTGCCGGTTCGCTGAGGTTTGAAGACCTTGATGCCCTGAAACGGATCAACCCGGACATCATCGGTGTCCGGGGGATGGTCTGCGGTGGGGATCGGTCGAGCACGATCAGGGCGGAACTGGTTGAGAGAGCAAAGATGATGATTGGGTGATGTATGTACATCGAGAAACTGAAGATGGAAACAACATTTACATTCGATGACGTGCTGCTCGAGCCCGCGGAGTCGTGGGTCGAGCCCTACGACGCCGATGTCAGGTCACGGTTCTCGCGGAATATTCCTCTTAATATACCTCTCGTGAGCGCTGCCATGGATACGGTTACCGAGTCGGCGATGGCGATCGCCATCGCCCGGGAAGGGGGTATTGGCGTCATCCACCGGAACATGACCCCGGAGAGCGAGGCTGCTGAGATCCGGGTAGTCAAACAGGCAGAGGACCTTATCGAGCGCGAGGTGGTGGCGGTCGGGCCGGATACCACGGTCACCGAGGTGGAGCGGATCATGCGGCAGTACGGCGTCGGCGGTGTCCCTGTCATCGAGAACGACAGGGTGATCGGTATCGTCAGCCGCAGGGATATAAGGGCGATCCTTCCCAAACACGGCGATGCGAAGATCAGCTATTACATGACAAAGAAGTTGATCACCGCACCAGAGGATATCACGGCGGAGAACGCCCTCGAGACGATGTATGCAAACAAGGTCGAGCGTCTCCCGGTCGTTGATGGGGATGGGCGCCTGGTCGGGATCATAACGATGCGGGACATACTGGAGAAGAGGCAGTACCCCCGCGCAACCCGCGATTCGAACGGTAAACTCCGTGCCGCCGCCGCCGTAGGGCCATTTGATTTCAATCGTGCTGCGATGCTGGCCGATGCGGGTGCCGACACCCTGGTGGTGGACTGTGCCCATGGCCACAACATGAACGTCGTCAGGGCGGTCGGCGAGATCAAGGCGAGCGTCACAGTGGATGTGGTTGCCGGAAACATCGCAACAAAACAGGCGGCCCTGGCCCTTCTGGATACCGTCGACGGGCTGAAGGTAGGGATAGGGCCAGGCTCAATCTGCACAACCAGGATCGTTGCGGGGGTGGGCGTACCGCAGATCTCGGCGATAGCAAACGTTGCGGAGGTGGCGAGCGAGGCCGATGTGCCGGTCATCGCCGATGGCGGCATCCGGTACTCCGGGGATATCGCAAAGGCGATCGCCGCGGGTGCGGACTGTATCATGGCAGGCAGCCTCTTTGCCGGAACAGACGAGGCGCCGGGGAGGATTACAACGATAAAGGGCCGGCGCTACAAGCAGTACCGGGGCATGGGATCGCTTGGCGTCATGAGCAGCGGCGAGTCCAGTGACCGTTACTTCCAGAAAAAAGAGTTTGGAAGGACCAAGTTCGTTCCGGAGGGTGTCGAAGGCGTCACCCCTTACGTCGGCCGGGTCTCTGATGTCATCTACCAGGTTGTTGGCGGCCTGAAGTCGGCAATGGGCTACACAGGCTCAAAGACAGTAGCGGACCTGAAGAGAAACGGAAGATTCATCAGGATAACCCCCGCCGGTTATGGGGAGAGCCATCCCCATAACATCATGATCACCGATGAGGCGCCGAATTACCGTCTCTTTGAGTGATAAATTTTTATGCTGTGATCACTAACACTAAGTTAGTATGCTTGAGAGGGGCGACGTTTCCCGGCTCCTGGATATCCTGGGAAACCGGAATAGAAGACGAATAATCGAACTGCTGAGGCAGAAACCGTGTTTCGTGACAGAGATTTCCGAGCGCCTGCTGCTCAGTCCGAAAGCGGTAATTGAGCATCTGCAACTGATGGAGCGGGAGCAGATCCTTGGATCATACCAGGATGAGCGAAGGCGAAAGTATTACTACCTCTCGCATGACATCAATCTCATCATAAACCTGCAGAAGCAGGATGATGCTGTCCTCCCCGGGGTTGAGGAGGACCGGCAGGCACGGATCACAAGAGACCTCGTGCTGCTCAGGAGGATGATCAGGGTTCACGATGAACTTCTGGAAAACCTTGAACACCTGGAAGACGAGATTGAGTCACGGTTCACCGATCTCATGCGCGAGGGAATCTTCACAGATGAAGGAGAGTTGAAGATCATCCTCGCCCTCGTGCAGTCTGACCTGAGTGCCGGGGAACTCAAGGATGTGTGCGGCCTGTCCGCGGATGAGCTGAAAAAGAGACTGGGCAACCTCGTGAAGATGGGGGTTGTCGAGAAGACGAACAACCGATACCGAATAAGTGTTACACATGGCGGATAACCCTTACGACGAGATGTTTCGAAAGATCGAGCGACTGATGGAGCGGATCCTTAGCGATCTGCCCGATTACGACCCGAAGATCATCGGGTTCGCCATCATCAGCGGACCGACCGGAGAGGGTTTTTACCCCTGCTTTTCCGACGACGACTACGATGACCCCGAGGTTGAGGTGATCGAGGGGGATGACTGCATCTACATAACAACGGAGGTAAACGTCCTGGCGGACGGTGCACCCTACGTCACGTTCCATAAAAAATCTGTGACCCTCTGCACCGGTGGTGAGAGGGAGATGATAGTGGACCTCAATTGCGAGATAGACCTGGTGCACAGTTCCTACAACGTGCAGCACGGTGTGATCGATGTTGTCTGCCGGAAAAAGGAGATGCCGGGAGAGACCCG
>DAFR01000018.1:15939-16953 GCA_002497965.1 Methanomicrobiaceae archaeon UBA436
GCACGCGAAGAGTGGTCACTCCTGATACCCTTCAAGGGCGAGCTGGTATATCCAGTCTAGAAGAATGGTGCACCCTTCCGGGTCGCATTCCCGGTCACAGCCGATGCAGGGGAGAACCTCCTCGCCGGCAAGGATGAGACCCGGGTCAACGGCGCGTTTCTTCGCCCTCAGGAGATATGTCTTGATCCCGTCACTGCGAAACTCGATCCGTTCGATCAAACCAGCATCCAGCAACCGCTTCACAATCCGGGAGCACTTCCTGCTGTCAATATCAAGGAGTTTCCAGAGATCACTCTGGAGAACCCCTTCACGGTGCGACTGGATGACGCTGAGCGCTTCTTCCTCCAGGTCAGACATGGTAATCAGAGCAGGGGCGCAATGGTCAGTATATTGTTGCCGCGTATGACAACCGTTCCGAGAGTGCGGCCCCGCTGATCTCCGGTGTACTCTGTCGTCTCATCCATGTGCAGGTTCAGGTGCTCGTCGACCGCCACGAGCCTTCCCTTGAGTTTCCTGCCGTCATCCTTGATCTCGACGACGATTTTAGAGTCCACAAGCGAAAAAACCTTCTTTACGGGGAGTACAATGCCATTAACCATCTGTTCATATGTGGTTATATTCGCTCATTAAGGTTTCCTTCAGTCTCGCTCCTCCGAAATAGGGTATCAAGCCATGAGCAAACTGGTTTGAAGAGGACTAAAACCGAACCAGCACGGCCTTTCCCTCGGTGTAGTCCTCAAGCGCCCTGCTGCCATTCTCCCTGCCGATGCCGCTTGCCTTCGTCCCGCCAAACGGCACCTCCGGTGGAATCCTGAGATGCTGATTGACCCAGACTATTCCGGCCTCGAGGTCCTCCGCCGCCCTGGCGATCACATCCGGGTTCCGCGTCCACACCGACGCACCGAGGCCGTAACGACTGCTGTTTGCACGCTCAATCGCCTCGTCCAGGTCATGGACAGCAGCGATCGGCAGCACCGGGCCGAAGACCTCCTCGGTGAAGAGGGGTGAGTCGTG
>DAFR01000018.1:16993-19572 GCA_002497965.1 Methanomicrobiaceae archaeon UBA436
GGCGGCCGACCGCCCGTGATAATCTCTCCCTCGCCGCGTTCCCGCACGGCATCCACCAGACCGGCGATCCTCTCAAGACCCTCGCGGTTGTTCATCGGGCCCATATCGACACCGCGGTCGATCCCGTTCCCGACAACGATCTTCTCGACCCTCGTCTTCAATCGGCGGATGAACTCATCCGCGATCGAGTCAAAGATGTATAGCCTCTTTACCGCCGTGCAGACCTGGCCGCAGTTGTAGAATCGTCCCCTGATGACACCCTCAACGGCTGCAGGAATATCGGCATCGTCGCAGACGATCATCGGGTCGCTCCCCCCGAGTTCCAGCGTGAGGTGTTTCATAGCGGGGGCGGCATCCATCGCGACCTCACGCCCTGTCTCGACCGCGCCGGTGAACGAGACCTTCCGGATTGCCGGGTTTCTCGCGATCTCCCGGCCGACCGTCTCTCCCGAACCCGTGACGACGTTTAAAACCCCCGGTGGGAGACCGGCCTCCTCCAGGATCTCCGCGAGTCGCATGCAGGTCAGCGGTGCCGTGCTGGCTGGTTTTACGACCATGGTGTTTCCCGCCGTCAGCGCTGCACCGATCTTCCAGCCCATGATGATCGCCGGCATGTTCCAGGGGATGATCGCGCCGCAGGTGCCGAGCGGCCTTCTGATGACGGTGGCGCGGCCGTAGCCCCTGAGGTCCATGAACTCTCCCTGCAGCCCCGCTGAAAGAGCATAGTAATACTCCAGGATGTTTGCAAACCCGTTGATCTCATCGATCGCCTCGCGGATGGGTTTTCCCTGTTCGGCGGTCAGGAGAGCCCCGAGCTCGGCATTCCTTCGGCGAACCTCCTCCGCCGCAGAGAAGAGAATCTTTGCCCGAACCCTGGGCTCTTTTGCGGCCCAGTCTGAAAACGCCTCCCGGGCCGCCTCCACCGCGGCCCGGACATCATCCTCCACGCCGAGCGGTGCCTGGTCGACAACCTCTCCCGTGGCAGGGTTGTGCACCGGAAAGACCTTCCCGGAGACCGAGTCGCACCACTCGCCGTCGATCAACATCTTCATACGTGATCCTATCGGCAGGAGCGGTAATATGCGCTCCGGGTCAACCACGGTATTCGCACCGGCACCTGCCGATAGGGACGGCCGCTGCCGCCACCATCACTGCCAGTAGGAGGAACGCCGGCAAAAACCCGAACCATCCGGCGACTCCGCCGGCAAGGGCGGAGAGGATGGTAAACCCTGCGTATGAGGCGGTGTTGAAGAGTCCGGTCATCACCCCCTGCTGGATCCCGGTCTCTGCGAGGAACTCAAGAACCGCGACTATGGTCACCCCCGAGAGAGCGCCGATGACCGGGAAGGCATATGGCGTGACGCAGCCCACTGCGACCGCCGGCGCCATCAACAGCGCGGACGCCCGGATTGCCGGGACCGGCCGTAAGTTGAAGCGCGGTGCGACGAGAACGGCACCAACGGTTGCGATGTTGATGGTTGCAAGCTGGAGGGCAATCACCGTCGAGTCGTTCCCTGTGTAGCTGGGATATATGGCAGCCACCGCCCCCGTCACCCCCACCAGGACCATCACCGCAACAAAGAGCCAGAAGTAGTTCCGGACGATCCCTGCAACGTCTGCCCTCACGAAACCAGCGCGTTCGCTCTCCCTGGCCGCAGCGCTCATCGCGGTTGCGGGGAGAGCAAGCGCTGTAAAGACCGCAATCCCGGCAAGATGGTTCTCAAACACCGAATCGAGCCAGCCCGCTGCAAGAAGCCCGACGACCAGCCCCAGGTTCAGGGCCGCCATGACGTAACCGCTCTCACGGGCAGCCGAGGGCTGCGAATTTGTCCATGCAAGCGTTGCCGAGAGAAAGATTCCGCCGCCGATCCCCTCGATAACCCTGGAGAGGATGAGCGGCAGGCCGGAGGGAAAAACCAGGATGAGGGTGCCGCTTGCAAGCGTCAGTAGGAGACCGGCACGGATGAGCGGCACGCTGCCTATCCGGTCGCTTGCGTAACCTGCCGGCAGCACGGAGACAAACGCCCCAAGGAAGTATGCAGAGTAGACCGCACCCTGGAGTGCCGCCCCTTCGGCAAAATCGGGGAGGACGGGGACGACGGCGTTTGAGAGCGCCATCACCACAAATATACCGAGCAGGAGGGTGAATCTCTGCAGCATCCTAGATCATGCGGTATGTCTCGAGGTTCAATGGAGAATGAGTCTCGATATGGTAGCGCTTGTAGATGGAACTTGCAAGATCGAGGGTCTTGTTCTCGTCACCGTGTATGGTGAAGATCTTCTCCGGCCGCGGCTGGAGGTGGGCGACATAGTTCATCAGCTGCTTGCGGTCGGAGTGGCCGGAGAACCCGTCGACCGTGACTATCTCAAGGTTGATCACTATCGTATCGCGCCAGCCAAGCGGGATCTCGCGCCATCCCTTCTGGATCCGCCGCCCGAGCGTTCCCTCCGCCTGGTAACCGACGAAGATAAGCGAGTTGCGCTCATCAGGGCCAAGCGCCTTGAGGTATTCCATCACCGGCCCGCCGTTCAACATGCCGCTTGTGGTGATGATGACGCAGGGTTCACCTGTGATCACC
>DAFR01000033.1 GCA_002497965.1 Methanomicrobiaceae archaeon UBA436
GAGAACTCTTAATACGATCGTCCTGCTAGAAGATAACCCCTTTGTTTCCATTGGAAAACTAAACTCCGGGATCTCAGGCTGACTGCCCGCTTCTGGGAGCCAAACGTGGTCTCATGAAAGAGCTTTTATAAGGTGGTTTTTCCCTGGACCCCACCCTTTCATTTCCAGTGGAGAGTGATGACGATACAACCTGTTGTATCGTCTGTAAAACTGATGACGATATTCATTTGTAACTCTCTTGGTATGAATATAAAAATGTATTCTTTTGATCCTCTTTTTCATCCCTTAGGTCGTTGAACTCTGTATGGTATCGGGCTGCAGGGTCTTCACCACCTAACCATCACCCCTCCATGTTCCAGTTGAAATAAAGGGGTCGGGGTTCACGGTGCTCCTGGGTGGCCTCTTTTTTAGCAGAACTCTCTTTTAGCATAAGTATTCTCAACCACCAGCCAATAATCGAATAAGAGAAGAAGTAAAATCAATGCTCACTGATAAATGGTAATCAGATGGACGAGAGTCACTATAAACCAATCACAGTGACCGCCGCGGTTATAACAGTCTCCTCGACCCGGAATTTCGGGACCGATACCAGCGGGAAGGTTCTCATCGACCTCCTTACCGGCGCAGGCATTGAGGTGACCCACTACGCTCTGATCCCGGACGACCGGGAAAGGATCCGCGCGGAGGTCAGCGGAGCGCTATCACGTGCAAACTGTGTTCTCGTTACCGGGGGTACCGGTCTCACGCCGGACGATGTCACGATAGAAGCCGTCGCGCCGCTGCTTGAGAAGACGATCGACGGTTTTGGGGAACTTTTCAGACTGAAGAGTTACCAAGAGGTGGGGACGGCCGCTATACTCTCACGTGCGATCGCCGGGGTTATCGAGGGCCGCGCGGTCTTCTGCATCCCGGGGTCGACCGGGGCCGTGACCCTTGCCGCGCGGGAGATCATCATCCCGGAGATCAGGCATATCCTCAGCCACGCCTCGAGCAAGCCTCAGCGGTAGACCTGAAGGAGGGCCACCCGTTCGAGCACCAGTTCGCGGAACCGCTCCTCCCCGACCACACCTATCTCCTCGGGGGTGATACCGAAAAGTTCCGCAAGACGCTCGCGTTTCGCGGGATCGATCCCCTCCTCCGGGTCCGTCTCAACAAACTCCACGAGATCGGCAAGCCTCTCCCTGGCACCGGTTGCTGGGGGGCAGATGGCAACATAGGCGCGGTTCTCACCGGTGTGGACACCATATGACCCGGCCAGGTGGCACTGTCGTGTCCCCGCGGCGTAGAGGAGGGTCTCCATCTCAAACGAGTTTGATATCGCATCACCGCTCTCCCAGGCCCGCCAGGCGTGCAGGAGTGCCGCCTCCACATGCTCGCGCCCCGCCAGACGCCCAGCGTCAAAGAGGATGATGTTTGTTCCACAATCATCGGCGATCTTCCGAACGTCGTTTAAGAACTCTCTGGTATCCTCAACGGTGAAGACCGCGGTGTAGATCTCGCATCGCACCCCTCTCATCATATCTCACCCAAACCTGGAGAGGGTCGACTGCGTTTCAGCCGGCTCCTCGATCTCCCCGCCGCCACCATCTAGTTGCTCGAAGATCCGGGCGGCGATCCCGCTCCCAAGGATGTTCCCAACCCTCTCGGGTCCCGCCGCACGGAGCGCCTCGATCGAGTCGATCCCGTTGTTGAAAAGCCGGCGGGCGCGGACCCTGCCGATCCCGCGGAGCCTGATGAGTGGGAGGACCTCCCTCCTGACACCGTGTTGGACACGGAGTTCCATCTCCTCGATGGGGTGCAGAAGGTGCGGGGCAAAGAGGCCCGCCAGGCGTTGGGCTGCATGGACCAGCCATGTCACGCTCTCCACCATCCCGTGGATGTCCCCCGGGCCGACGTTGTAGCGTTCGCAGATCGTATCCTCCCCCGTCTCGTTGACCCAGTCGGCGAGGAGGAGCGCGGTCTTGAGGCTCCGGTCGAACCCCTCGCCACCGTCCCACGGGATCTCCAGCCAGAGTTCGTCCTGGTGGTCGGCCACGAACCGGTCGAGGAGGTAGATATCTTTCTGCCTCACATAGAGCGTCGGCATATCCGGTGTCGAGCAGAGTAGATGCAGGAGCCCGATCTCGGTGTACTCCTTCTGGCCGGCCATCGCCGTCACGATCAACTCAGCGCTCCTCGGGTCGATGTAGAGCCGGGAGACGAGAGAACCATAGTCGGTGGTATCGAGCCACCCTCCAACATCGGTGATCATCTCGGCTTCCAGCAGGAAGTCGAGCACCCGATCGACGACCCTCTTTAATGCGAGTGGGTTCTCGCCCTGGTGTGCGTAGAAAGTCCCGTCCATGAAACCCATGACCTCGTCACGCTCGCGTGCAAAACCTGTCGCGATGAGTGAGAGTATGTGGGTGCAGAGGATAGCCTCGTTGGCGCAGCGGCTCCGGACATCCTCCGGTGGCGCCTCGATGTAGCAATCAAAGAGTTCGTCGACCATATCGTCGGACTTCGCTATAAGGACAGCCTCGCCATATGGGTCGAGGTGTGGCCGCCCGGCACGTCCGGCCATCTGCCGATACTCCCTGACAGGGATGGGGACCATCCCCTCGCCGGCGTTGAACCGCATGTAGTCGCGGACGATAACCCTTCTTGCAGGGAGATTCAGCCCGGCGGCGAGGGTTGGGGTGGAGGCGATCACCTTGATATACCCCTCCCTGAACCCCTGCTCGACGATCTGGCGCTCTTCCCGTGGAAGCCCAGCGTGATGGAATGCTGCACCCGCTGCAACGCAGGCGGCCAGGGTCTTTCCCATATCGGTCGCGGCATTCGAGCGGATCCTGTCTGCGTATCCGGCAAGGATGGGGTTTGAAAGTTTAAGTCCCGATGCTGCGCGTTTTGCAAACGCCTCCGCGTTCTTGCGGGAACTGACAAAGACCAGACACTGCCCCCCCTCAGCGACCGTGTCGAGGACAAGGTCCAGGTCCTCGTGTTTGCTCCTGCGCTCGATCTGGCGGATGCTGTCGGTGAAGTGGATAGTGTCGAGAAGGAAGACCCCCTCCCGGAGTTCGACCGGCCGCCAGTCGCTCTCTACGAGTTCGGCGTCCAGCCATCCGGCGAGATCCCCCGGGTTTCCGATGGTCGCCGAGAGGGCGATGATCTGCATCCCCTCGTTTTTATGCCGGAGTTTTGTAATAACCATCTCAAGCGTCGCTCCCCGGGAGGGGTCGTCGATCAGGTGAACCTCATCGATAACCAGGAGGCTGATCTCCGAGAGCCAGGGTGTTCGGTTACGCAGGAGCGAGTCGACCTTCTCGCTTGTTGCAACTATGATATCGTTTCGCCCCAGGTACTCGTCCCGCCGGTCGAAGTCCCCTGTGGCGATCCCGACACGGAGCCCTTTCCCCGAGAACTCCTCGAACTTCTCGCTTGCCAGAGCCCGGAGTGGAACTATGTAGAGGCATTTACCGCCATTTGCCACCTGGTGGTGCATCGCCATCTCGGCTACCAGGGTCTTTCCGCTCGCCGTGGGGATGGCGATGAGGAGGTTTTTGCCCGAGAAAAGCCCTGCCTCGACGCAGGCCGCCTGCGGCGGGTATAACTCTCTGATCCCGTGGTCGGTGTAACTGGCTGCAAGTTGCGCCGGGAGAGGGAGGTCGGCTATCTCCATATACACCCCTTCATTTCCACTGCAAACTGTATAACTCCCTGTATCGTTACAACCCCGGATGGAGAGGGGTTCGCCACTCCAGTATCACGAGTAATACTCCAGCATCTCCTGCCTGGCTTCCTTCTTTTTCCGGTCGAGGAAAGCGTAGACAGTCTCGTGGGGCACGCCCTGGATCAGCATTTCCACTGCTTTCCTCGCGATCTCAACCTGCTCCGGGAGGCCGATGATCGCTACGGTCTTCCCGTAGACCGAGATCTCTGTCCCGGTCATATCTTCGATCTGGGCACGAGATGTGCCGGATTTCCCTATAATCCTGCCCCGGAGCCGTTCGAGGTGCCGGGTTGTCCCCGCCAGGTCGGTGAGATCGATGAGAACGAGGATCATGTCCTCCTCATCGAGGAGCCTGAATGCACGCTCAGGCGAGAACCCCCTGCCGATCGCGGATACGACGTTTGCTGCCGTCACGACCCCGACCGGGTCATCCCCCTCGATACTAACCAGCCCTTCCTCGCTGTCGATCTGGAGAGTTACTCCGGTCTTCTCCTCGATCTCGCGTTTCGTGGACCCGCTTTTACCGATGAGTGCGCCGATCCTTGATGTTGAAACTTTTGTATCCCTTTTTGTCATGGTTGGTGTCAATCCCCCTGCTCTTTGGTCTTCGCTGCACCGGTGATTGCCGTGATGATCTCCTGTTCATCCTGCACATCGCAGTAACGGGAGAAGTAGCGATTCAGGTTTCTGATGTCCCGAACAAGAAATGTGCGTGCCTGCGGGTGATCCAGGGTTACCGCCTGCCCCATATCGATCAGGTATGGTTTCTCGTGGTAGAGGATATTGTATTCGGATAGGTCGGCGTGAACCAGGCGGGCCTCCCTGTATAGTAGATCCACATAAGCGAGTATCTCGTTGTAGACCGCCCCGTAGTCGCTGACATCAGCGTTCCGGAGTTGCGGGTATGGGATCTCGTCTTCACCCAGGAACTCCATCAGGAGTATGTTTCGGTCGAACGCCAGCGGTTCCGGGGCCGGAATCCCGGCCTCGTGTGCCCTGGCCAGGTTGCTGAACTCCTTCTTCGTCCAGGCGAAGATTATACCCTTGCGCGTCCCACGGACGCTTGAGAACCGCCGGTCTCCTGCCAGGTAGTCGGTCATCGCCTTGAAGTTCCCGGTCTGGATCCGGTAGATCTTGATCGCTATCCCCTGCGCGCCACGTTCACCGTAGAAGACGTTTGCCTCTTTCCCGGTGCTGATAGGCCCGCCGATGCTTGAGATCAGTTTCCTGTGGACGAGTTTGTAGAGCGCGATAAGGGTGACCTCGTCGAAGACGTCGTCGCGTACCTTCAGGGAGTCTGCGTCTTTTATTTTGACTCCCATCTCCGCGATCTCGCGGTCGAACCGTTCATACTCTTCGTTGCGGCTCACGGCCGAATCACCTGCTGAAGACGTAATCGTGCACTGGGGCGAGGATATCTATGAGATGGCTGGCGGTGGCTGCCTTAAGGTCCATTGGATGGATCTCCCCGGCGGCGTAGGCGCGTTCGAGGTCTTCGTAGGCGTCGAATTCCCGATCACCGCCGAACTTCGCGGGCCGGGGGATGGTGATCTTTCCGCTCCGCGGGAAGATGTGGTAGCGCAGGATCTCAAGCACCGGATTGTTCTCGGTCTCCGGCGGGCAGAACGCTTTCTTAATCTTTCGCTGGATCTCCTCCTCAGAATCGGCGACCGATATCACGTTCCCGGCTGAGGATGACATCTTCTTACCATCAAGGCCGTTTATGATTGGTGTATGGATACATACTGGTGCCGGATACCCGATCGAGGGGAGGTGCTCCCGCGCGAGCATATGGATCTTCCGCTGGTCGATCCCGCCCACAGCGGCATCCACCTCCAGCGTCGCTATATCGACCATCTGCATGATGGGGTATATCATCTGGGAGACCATCGGGTTCTCCATCTGCCGCCCGACCTCGTCCATACTCCTCTTTGCGCGGTTGAGGGTGACTCTCTGGGAGAGTTCGAGGACGGCAAGTTCGTAGTCCGATGTTAACTGCACCTCCGAGCCCAGGACGTATCTTGCGCCTGAAAGCCCGAGCCCCTCAAAACATCGGCGGTTGTACTCGGCTATCTCCCGGATCTCCTCCATCGTCCCCTTGCGGTTCAGGAACGCATGGAGGTCGGCGATAAGCACGGTCACCTCGAACCCCGCCTGCTGCAGGTCCATCAGTTTGTTCACCGTCACCATGTGGCCGAGGTGAATCTCCCCGCTCGGCTCGTAGCCGGTGTAGACCCGCCTGACAGGGCGGTCGAGGAGCGCCCGAAGTTCCTCCCCGGTTACAACCTCAACAGTATTACGGGTCGCCAGTTTGTATGGATCCATTAGAAAAGGTTGGTCTGTCGGGGAGTTAATCCTTCTTCCTCCCCCTGTCCTCTCGTTCAGCCTATGGGAACGAGACCGAGCGCTTCGTTGGTCATCCGGATGGACTCTTCCGGATCCTTCACTGTTCCGAGCATTGCGCGGATGCAATCGATGTTTTCGGGGACGACATCGGCCTCCTGGTGGATCGCCTGGAAGCAGTAGAACTCCTTCCCGTTCAGGACGGCAACCGACTCTTCAAAGACGCCGTTCTCCCAGAGGTCGGTTCTCGGCCGGCCGAGGTCCTGGGTATACTCACGGAGCTGGGCGTTGCTTACGATCCCGGTCGCCTTGCGGATGAGCCCGATCCGGTTGTGCCTCTCAAAGACCTTCAGCACCTCTTCGCGCGTGGTCTTGGATTTCAGTCTCATCTGTATCGTGTGCATGTGCATAAACGTCGTGGGGACGATCATCGCCAGTGTGACTATATCTATGTGCGGTAGGACGGTCTGGACATCGGGCCCGTGATGGCTAGGGATGGTGGCCGGGTTGAGGACAATGGCATCAACCGGTCCCCTTTTAATGTCGTCGGGGTCCGCAGCTCTCCGAACCATCACCGCCATGACCCGCTCGACTCCGAAGGCCTGATCCAGGGCGTGGATGAGCCGTATGAGTCCGGTGGAGTTGCACGAGACAACCCGCGCGAACTGTTTTCCTTCAGCCTCTCGGTAATTTGCGTGGGCGTTGAAGGAGAAGCCGGCAACCTCGTGTTCCTCGCCGCCCTGGAAGATTGCTTTTTTACCGAGACGTTCATAGATCGGCCGATTCTTCTCTCCTACCCCTCCGGGTGTGGCATCCACGACGATATCGGCGGCCCTGATCATGGTCTCGACATCGCCGGCAACCTCAAGCCCGGCCTTCTCGAATGCCGGCCTCCTGCTGATGTCTGCGATGTAGAGGGGATACCCCCTCTCTTTTGCAATGTATGCCTCGGCGGATACGCTGGTCTTGGATACCCCGATAACCTCCATATCGGGCTGCGCGGCGACTGCATCGGCGACCCGTTTGCCGATGGTGCCGTAACCGTTGATAGCGACTTTGATCATGCAAGAGGGAATACAGAACAAGAATTAATAAAGGTTGCTGGTCCGCAA
>DAFR01000057.1:0-542 GCA_002497965.1 Methanomicrobiaceae archaeon UBA436
GTGTGGGTGTTGGGGTTGCGTCCCCGAAGAGGCCTGGCGCCGCCCGGCTCACCCTGACCGCCTCGGCATTCGTGGCAAAGATCTGCACCGTTGTGTTATCGCTGTAACTCAGCGGATAAACCTTCAGGTAGATCGTGCCGCCCCCGGCAGCGATCTCCACCTTTTCTGGCTCAAGCATGCCTTTCTCGTTGACCTTATGGCGCACATTCTTCTCATCGATGTACTCGATAACCCAGTCGATCCCGGACGAGGTCGTGATCGACACACTCCCGCTCCGGGTCTCGACCTCGAAGTAGGCCGGCGCGGAACGGCTGGCGAGAGCGGTTGCAGAGATGACCACCCCGGTTGGTGTTGGCTCCGCCGCGCCAATCACCACAAACTCACGGCTGCCGATGTAGCCCCTGGCATCGTGGAAGGTGACCTCGTAGGTGCCCCCGGCAGAGATTGGCACCTCCACCGAGAACGCCCCGTTTTTGTCGGTTGCAAGATAGGTGGGTCCGTAGACTATGAAGCCATCATGTTCAACCCTGACCTGCACCCCC
>DAFR01000057.1:739-4861 GCA_002497965.1 Methanomicrobiaceae archaeon UBA436
ACGACGATCGTCTTCCGCTCGATCTCGCGCTTGGCGTACTGAGCGTAATAAAGGACGATCTCGGTGCTGAACCCGGGGCTGAGCGAGGGTTTCGGCTGCCCCTCTATCATCGAGGTACCCATGACGACGAGCGGGTCGCCGACGTAAATCTCCTGGGGTGCGCTGATGGAGACATATGCGGCCGATGAAGGTGCTATAAGCACCATCGCGGCGATGAGCGCCAGCAATGCGATCCTTTTCATACCATTAGATCAACGGATATGAGGTATAATGCTATCCCATTTGACCGAGAAACCGCTGGCCTCCTGGCGCGGGAAAGACCGGCACGAGGGCCGGATCCTGGATACGCTGACGGTGATCTTTCGAAGCGGAGGTTGCTCCTGGAACCGCTGCCGGATGTGCGGCTACAGGCACGAGCGTTACCAGGATCTCGCCGGGGCCGAACTTGCCGAACGGATCATCCGCCAGGTTCGCTGGGTGAAGGAGAACTTCTCCGACGACGATTACCAGTTGGTAAAGGTATTCACCTCCGGCAGTTTCTTTGATGCCAGGGAGGTTCCCTCGATCGCGCGAGACGCCGTTGCAGAGGCGTTCCGCGGCAAGGCCGTGATAGTCGAGACACGGCCGGAATACGTCGAGGCCGATGGGGTTCGCGAGTTCCGCGAGGGGATCGATACCGGGATGCATGCCGTGCCGCTCACAATCGCCATGGGTCTTGAGACCACAGACGATCTGATCCGGGAGAAGTGCATAGACAAGGGGTTCACCTACGCCGATTTCCTCCGCGCCACAGAGACTGCGCACGCCGCCGGCGCGGGCGTTAAGGCCTACCTGCTGATGAAACCGCCGTTCCTGACGGAACGCGAGGCGCGTGATGACATGATCCGGTCCATCAGGGATCTCGCCCCCCTGGTCGAGAGCATCTCCATGAACCTCTGCACTGTCCAGAGCAGGACCGAACTCGAGCGCCTCTGGAGAGAGCACGCCTACCGGCCGCCATACCTCTGGAGCGTCCTGGACGTCCTGATTCAGTCGCCGGTGCATGTCCTCTGCGATCCTGTCGGTGGCGGGCAGATGCGCGGCCCGCACAACTGTGGCGCCTGCGACGGCCCGATAGTGAAGGGGATTGCTGACTACTCGCTGAACAACGACGCCGGTCTCCTGCGCGCCCTTGCAGAGATGGAGTGCGGCTGCAAAGAAGAGTGGGAATTTGTGCTCGAGCAGGAAGAGCCCTACTGCATGCCGCTTACCCGCTGACTCCTCTCCAGTTCCTCAAGTTGCTCGCAGAGCAACGGGAGGAACGTCCCTGCGTCGCTCACGACGCCAATAGCCTGCGTTGTGCCCCGGTCCATAAGTTTTGTCACCGAAGCGGGGTTGATATCGACGCAGACGGTCTTGACGTACGAGGGCAGGCAGTTCCCGACGGCGATCGAGTGGAGGAGTGTTCCCACCATCACAACCATCGAGAGACCATGGATATGCCGGCGCATGGCGTCCTGCGCCTCCACAACGTCCGTGATCACATCCGGAAGCGGACCGTCGTCGCGGATGGAGCCGGCAAGCACAAACGGGACCTCGTTCTTCACGCACTCATACATGATCCCGCCGGTGATGATCCCCCGGTCGACCGCGTTCTTTATGGAGCCTGCCCGCATGATCTCGCTGATGGCGCGGATGTGGTGCTTGTGCCCGCCGGTGACAAGCGTGCCCGTCCTGATGTCCATCCCGAGCGACGTGCCGTAGAGGTTTGATTCTATATCGTGGGTGGCAAGCGCGTTCCCTGCAAACAGGACATCGATATAACCACCGCGGATCATGGTTGCGAGGGCGTCGGCCGCTCCGGTATGGACGATGGCAGGACCGCCGACAAGCGCGATCTTCCCGCCCTCCTTCTTCACTTTCAGGATCTCGCGGGCTATCTTTGTTATGATCGCCTTGCTAGGGCGTTCAGAGGATACCGTTCCGTGCATGAACTCAAACGTGCTGGACTTCCGGGGGCGCTCGGGGTAGATCACCCTGACACCGGTCTCGCTGACCACGACGAGATCCCCGGCCCTGATCTTTGATATGGGGGTGCAGATCGCACGATTCTCCTTCTCATCGATCACGATGTGGCAGTCCATCTCGATATTCTCGACCGGCAACCATTCTCCCCTGTACTTGACATAGGTCGGGTGGTTGGTTGTCGAGTAGAACCCCTTTGGGAGGATACGGTCACCCTCTGCCGGTACAAGGATGACATCGCTGACCTCCGGGGTGCGTGCGCCGAGACGGTGCAGTTCGGAGAGGATGGCGTCAAGTTGCTGTTCGGTGGGGGCGGTCACGCGCAACCGGGCGTAACTGGTGTCGGTCTTCAGTTTCCCGACGTTGAACGTAAGAATCTCAAATTCACCGCCCATGTCCATGATCCTGTCAAAAACCATGGTCATGATGCCTGAATCGATGATATGCCCCTCTAATTCGATTTCCCGGCAGGGTCTCATATATAAACGTTGGTTATAGTCCGATAATAGGGTTTCCCAGGGTCTCTTCGGGGTGCGTCCCCTTCGCTGCTCGCTGGTTCCGCAGTAACCTGGAGAGCGCCAGAATCGGACACGATCGGCATGTTGCTAAAAGGAGGCGAGAAACCGGTGAAAAAGGGCTACCCCTCGTGTTTTCCGCAGAGATACCGCTGCACCAGTGCCAGTTCTTCGCGTCTGTTGATGTTGAAGGCAAGGCGCCGGTCATGCAGGAGAACCTGCACCTCCTCCTCTGGTATCCCCGCTTCGCGGCTGGCTGTCAGGATGTTGACCCCGGCGGGGCATGCGGGAATGCCGTTGATGACCTCTGTGTAGTGTGTGCGGCAGCCATGTTCCAGACAGAGATCGCGGGGCACCCATGTGGAGCATGCCGGCAGCCCCGAGCGGCGCCAGGCGGCTTCGATATCGGCGATGATATCGACTGCGAGGCATGGCAGATCGGAGACGCAGGTGAAGAGGGGTTTTCCCTCCTCCTCAAGGTCGGCCGCAGCGGCATTGATATCCTCAACGTAGCCAAGCCCCTTTGCGTCGTAGATGGTGAGGCCCTGCGCCCGGCACCAGTTTTTTGTGAACGGCGTCCGGTGCGAGGCCACAACGACCACTTCATGGTCTGCGGCAAGAAAGGCGTCGATCACATAGGAGACCATCGGTCGCCCGCAGATGTTTACAAGCGGTTTTTCACCCATCCCGAGCCTGGATCCCTCTCCCCCGGCCATGATCAGTGCAAGCATGCTTCAAGAGCCTCGATGAGTTGCCTGTTCTCCTCACGGGTTCGTACAGCCACACGGATGTGCCGGGGGAGCCCGAAAGACCGGCAGTCCCGCACCAGGATGCCCCGCGAGAGGAGCCGTTCGCTGAGCACTCCCGACTCCAGCGGGATCCCGACCAGGATGTAGTTTGCCGAAGGTGGGACGCAGACGAGACCGAGACCCTCCAGCCTCCCAGAAAGCCAGGCCCGTTCTTCTGCAATCCGCTTCCTTGACTCTTCCAGGCGATCGTAGTGGCGGAAGGCCTCGATCGCAAAGGACTCGGCGAACGTATTCACCGTCCAGGGGAGGCGCACCCTCTCAATCCTATCGATAAGTTCAGGGCTGCCAAACCCGTATCCGAACCGGATCCCGGGGACGGTAAAACTCTTTGTCAGGGATCGCAGCACGAAGAGGTTCTCGTGTGGTAGATCGACCAGACTCTGGCGCGGGTCGGCAAGTTCGATGAACGCCTCGTCAAGGAAGAGGTAACCCCCACGCCCAGCGACCGCATCGAGCACACGGAAGACTTCTGCGCGGGAAAAGAGAGTTCCCGTGGGATTGTTCGGGTTGCAGAGAAACCGAACGGTGGCGCCGTCGTCCCCTGTGACGCATCTCCCTCCGGCAAGCCTCACAGCCACTCCGTACTCGGCAAACGTGGGCATCTCGATACAGGCGGCGTCGCCAGGTCTGAGCATCGCGCAACAGAACGCGCGGATCAGCTCGACCGATCCATTCCCGACGGTGACCTCCGCGGCGTCGCGCCCGAAAGTTCCGGCGATCACCCCTTTGAGCACTTCATACCGGTCGTCTGGGTAGTCTTTCAGTGCTGAAAGATCAGGAGTCCAGTGGATATC